>JAEUJT010000145.1 GCA_016793525.1 Archangium sp.
CCACCGCAACAGCACGTACAGCACCGCCGACGTCACGCCGACGAAGCCGACGCCTTTGAAAACGCTGACACGAACGAGGGTGTCGGTGTCTCGCACGAGCAGGCCCAAGAGCCGATCAGACAGCGCGATCCACGCGATGGAGTCCGCGGCGTAGACCGCGACGACCCACCGCACTCGTCGACGAAGGCCGTACGAGCCGGTGACGCCATCGTTTGCCCGAATCTCCACGCCAGCCTCCCCACGCGGACCTTGTCACATCACCGCGAGGTTCATGGCTGGGTGTCTTTCGACCCATTTCGCCACGAGACAGAGTGACGGGTGTCAGCAGCAGCGCCAGCAGGGTTCGAGACGATGCGCGATCGGTGAACGGGGCATGAGGGGTGCACATGGCGTGGCGACCGCACCGAACGCGGTCACCCAGCCACATGATCCTCGTCCTGATCCTCGCAGTGCTCGCCGACGGAGGCACCGCGCCCCGCCTCGGCGCGCCCCCAGGAACCCGCCTCACCGCCGACTTCGACGGCGACGGCGCGCTCGACGAAGCGCAGCTCCGCGTCATGCGCGACCCCGACTCCAAATCCGCTCGCAGACCTCGGCTCCTCGTTCGCTTCGCGGGCGCACCGCCGCAGACGGTGTGGGCACCGAGCCGCGAGGCGTTCGCCCTCTTCGAAGACGACCGGCTCACCCTCGCCGCCGCCGGAGACCTTGACGGCGCACCCGGCGCGGAGCTCGTGTTGCTGGTCGACCGACACGCCAACGTCGTCGACGTTCTGGAAACGACGGTGCTCTCGGTGCGGCGGCGCGGGGCCACCATGCTCGGCACCGTGCCGGTCGGCCCGGTGGTCCGCGTGGAGGACGGAAGGCTGTTTACCTCCGGTCTCCTGGAGTCGAGCCCCTTCGACTGCTTCCGCCGCCAGCGGTGGGCGCGCTTCACCGTTCGCCGCGGAGCGCTCGCTTATGGAGAGGGCGGCCGCATGCCGCCTTCGAACGCGGTGCACCTGCTGCAAGACGCCGTCACCCACCGGAGCCGGCGGAGCGAGCTGCTCGAGCGCGTCGTCGCGCTCCCCGTGCCCACCACCAACGACCAGCGGTGCGCCGACACGCTTCGGTTCACCCAGCAGCTGGCGGTACTGCTGCAGCTGCGCATCGCCGAGGAGTCTGGGACGAGCGCCGCTCAGCCGTTCTTCCTGCACGCGCTCCAGCTCGCATCGGGCGACGAGATGGGGCGCGCCTTCACCGCCGCCGCCAACGCGCTGTTCGACGACACCGAGCCCTTGGCCGCGCGTCTCGAGATCGTCGAAGCGCTGCTCCGCGACTTCAACTCCGAAGAAGGCTTGAACGAAGTGCTGTCGCTGCTCACTGCTCAGCGAGCAAGACCTTGAGCTCTTTTACCCGGCGGGTGACGAACTCGCGCTCGAGGTTCTGAAACGCCTCGGGGAGCAGATCGCGGCTGGTGCATTCTTGCACCGCCACCAGGTTCTGGAGCTCGATCTCGAGCGGGTAGCTGGGCGGCACGAAGTCTTTCACCACCGCCTCGACGTCGGCCGTAGTCACCGCGTCGCGGCCGTCGGTCACCGCGCGGAACTTCGAGCGCACCAGCACCGCCTCGATGTCGGCGCCCGAGAGCTGGTTGTGCGTGAGCGAAGAGAACGACGGCACGTCGACCTGCACCTTGGTCTTCTTCTGCATCGCGGTGAACAGCTCGTCTCGCTCGGCTGGGGTCTGCGGGTAGAAGAGCGCGATGTGCTCCTCGGCGCGCCCCTGCCGCTTGAGGTCGATGGGCAGCAGATCGGGCCGGCAGGTGAGCAGGAACCACACGATCTTCCCGCGGTATTCGGTGTTGCCCATGAACGAGGCGATCGACGCGAAGATGCGGCTCGAGGTGCCCGAATCGCCGCCGCCGTCGCGGTCTCCGAGAAACGCGTCGGCCTCGTCGATCATCACCGCCACCGGCCACAGCGCCTTGAGCAGGTTGAAGATCTTCTCGAGGTTCGCCTCGGTCACGCCCTGCCACTGGCTGCGAAAGTTGAGGAACTTCACGCAGGGGATGCCGATTTCACCCGCGAAACAGGTGACGAGGAAGGTCTTGCCGGTGCCGACCGGGCCCGACACGAGGTACCCCATGGGCATCACCTCGTTGCGGCCCTTCTTCAACGCCAGCGCGGCGTCGCGCAGCATCTTCTTCGCCTTGGCGTGCCCCGCCACCACATCGAGCGTGTACGCGGGCTCGATGAACTCGAGCAGGCCGTGGCACTCCGCTTGGATGATCTCTTTCTTCTTCTCCTTCAGCACCTCGGTGGTGATGCGCGTCCCCTCTTCGATCGCCTCGGTGAGGAGCCGATCGAGGTTGATGCGCGACAGGCCCGCGGTGGTCTTGGCCAGCACCGCCAGCGGCACCTCGCTCACCGTCTGCAGCTTCTTGCCGTCGAGCTTCCACTTCACAAAGGCGAGGCGCTCGGCCTCGGTGGGCAAGGTCAGCTCGATGCTGGCGACGTAGGGGTTGCGCGAGAGCCGCGGCGAGATGTCGGCCAGGTTTTCGACGATCAGCACGATGGAGAGGTCGCCCGAGAGGAACTGCGGGTCACCCGCCCACTTGCTGAGCGTCGCGAGCACGAAGCGATCTTCCGCCGAGAGGTGGCCCAAGTCGCCGGCCGGCGCGAGCGTCTCGGCGAAGTCGATCACGAGCGCGCACGACTTGCCTTCGGCTACGCGGAGCCGCAGGTAGTTCTCCAACACCTGGAGCGCAGGCCCGGGGAGGCGCGGCGGTACCTTGGCGTAGTCAGACCCGAAGAGCGCGTCGTAGCCGGCGAGCGCGCGGGTGAAGTCTTGCTGCGTCTCGGGCCGGGAGGCGCGAATGCCCGAGCTGCGATCGTAGAAGAGCACGTGATCGCGCCCGCCGAAGAGCTCGTCGGAGAAGAAGCTCTTCAGGTTCTGAAAGTCGACGCCGCCGTCATCGCGCGACACCGGCTGGAGATCGCGCACCGCCCCGTGCACCAGAAACGTGCTGACCGTGCGGGTGTAGTAGCGCTGCGCGAGCTTCTGCGCCCAGCCGGGGAGCCCGGCGAGCGGATCATTCTTTTTCTTGGAGACCATGGGGAACCTCTGGCGCCTCCGGCTCGCTCACGGCGGCGCGGTGGGCGGTGGTGCAATGTCAGGCGCGGGAGCCGGCGCTTCGGGCTTCTGCTCCTTGAGCTTCTTGGTGAGCGACGTGTATTCGTTGCCCTCTTTCACCTCGACCACCTCGGTGAAGGTCTCGTACCCGGGCGCGACGATCATCACCGTCACCTTGCCGGCCGGCACCTCGCGAATCTGCGGCCAGTCGCGAATCAAGCTGCCGTCGGCCTCGGTGAGGTCTTTCCCGTTCACGTTGACGCGGGCCTTGCCGCCCACCTTGACGGGCAGATCGAGCATCAACAGCCCCTTGCGCGACGTCGCGAAGTACCCGGCGCCGACGAGGCCCAACACCACCGCGCCCGCGACGCCCACCAGGAGGCCACGCCTCGACGACGGCGGCGCTTCTTCGGCGGCCGGGGCCACCCCCATCGCCTCCGGAGGCGCCATGCGCGGCACGTACGGCTGTGACGACGTCTTGGGCAGGCCGATGCCGCTGGGGCTCGACACCGGAGGGAGCGAGACCGCCGACGGCTGGCGAATGCCCGAACCGAGCGATGGCCGAGCCGCGGGAACGGGCTGAGGCGGCGGCTCCATACGCAGCACGCCCGACGGACCCGAGCGGAGCGAGCCGTGCGGCGAGCTGGCCACCGTGTGGGCCATGGCCGCGGCGTCGATGTTGGGA
>JAEUJT010000187.1 GCA_016793525.1 Archangium sp.
CATCCCCTCGCGCGACGAGGTGCTGCAGCCGGGCGACATCATCAACGTCGACATCACCTCGAACATCGGCGGCTTCCACGGAGACACCTCGGCCACGTTCACCGTCGGCCCAGTCTCTCCGCGCGCGCAGCGGCTGGTCGACACCACCAAGAAATGCCTCGCGGCCGGCATCGCGGCAGTGCGGCACGGCGCACACTTGGGCGACATCGGCGCGGCGATTCAGGCGCTGGCCGAAGCGGCGGGCTACTCGGTGGTCGAGGCCTACGCGGGCCACGGCATCGGGCGCGAGATGCACCTGTCGCCGTCGATTCCCCACACCGGCCGTGCGGGAACCGGCCGGGTGCTCAAGGAGGGCATGACCTTCACCATCGAGCCGATGATCAACGAAGGCTCGCCCAACGTGCGCCACCTCGACGACGAGTGGACGGTGGTGACGGCCGACGGAATGTTGTCTGCCCAGTTCGAGCACACAGTGCTGGTGACCCGCGACGGCTGCGAGGTACTGACCGCCGCTCCACTGGCCGACGACGCGTGAGGGGGCCGCGGAGCTACCGCGCTTCACCGGCGCGCTGCTGGCGCGCGGCGAGCAGCTTGGGCAAGTCGAGCCGCAGCCCCGTGAACGCGCCACCAAAGTTGCCCCAGTTGTAGATCTCGCGCGTTGGTACGTTGGCGCCGCCTCCCACCACCCGGAGTCGCACGAAGAAGTCGGCGCCGTCGATGAGCGGTACGCCCAGCGTCAGGGCGACGTCGTGAATGCCGCCGGCCAGACCGATGCCGAAGGTGTTGAAGAAGTCGACATCGGCCATCGCGTACAGCACGCCCGCGTCGAAGCGGAGCCGGGCCTTCAGCGCTCCGACGAGCCCGATGTCGCGTTCCACCGCGAAGACCGCTGGGGAGGCATCGACCGTCTTGAACTCAACCGAGGCGTTTCGCACCTGCAGCGATGCGCCGAGCCCCAGCGTGAACCGCGACGCCGCGACGACATCGAAGAGGTAGCTGATGCGGTAGCCATCGAAGAGGTACCGGTGATCGACCACGGCACCTTGGGCGAACGTGGTGGTTTGAAAGACCACGTCGCGAGGCAGGGTGACTCGGGTGGTGACGTCGAGCGGCGCCCAGAGCGCGATGACCGTGTGCCGCCGCATCTTGGCCTCGACCGAGAGCCGTTGCCCGACGAACAGGTTTCGCTGCTGCCCCACGTCGCTGGCTTGGTAGCGCGTACCGTCGGCGCCGTAGCGGCCCTCGTTCTGAAAGAAGTACAGCGCGCCGATTTCGTAGTCGGCGGTCAACGCATCGAAAAGCCGCGGGGTTTCTTCGGCAGGAGGCTGGGCGACGACCGACGCGGCCATGAGGAGGAGAAGCATGGGTAGCGGGTCTGTATACGTCTCCTGTTCGCCACGCTTCGAAACCGTTCAGCTACTTCAAGAACGCGGTCACCTTGTCGGCGGCGGTCTCGCCAGAGTCGCGCTCCACGGAGATGGATGCGCCCTTGGCCACCACCACCACCACCCGGTCACCCAGCGCGAGCGCGGCCTTCAGGTCGGGCCGGGCCTTGAGCAGCGCGAAGTAGGCGTCAGACAGGTACTTCACGGTGAGCTTCTTCGGCGTGCCGTTGACGGCCTCGGTGTCGACCCACACGCCCGAGCGCGACACGAAGGTGCGGCCCGACGCGGCGCGCACCGCAGAGCTGCCGTCGTCACCGTCGGCGGAGTCGCGTTCCTTCATCGAGCGCACCGACTTCGCCACCGCGATGCCTGACGACCCCTCGGAGCTGGCGAGTGAATCGGCGGTGAAGTTGGCCATCGCCTTCTTCTCGTCTTTCCGGCGGAGGTCTTCTTCACGCATCGGAGCCGATGCAGGCGGAGGCGGCGCCGAACCTCCGCTCCCTCGGGTTCCGATGCTGCCGAACCCGTTGATGCCTCCCGGACCGAAGGGGAGCGGCTCCGTCGGCATGGGCCGGCCCATCGGGCGCTGGGCCACCGGCATCGGCGTGTCTTCGACCACCAGGTACGAGGTGTACGGGGTGACGATGCCGTACTTCTTCCCCAGCGAGACGACCTCGTCTTTCAGCTCAGGCCGCTCGCCGTTGAGGCGAATCTCGTCGAGCAGGTAGCCGACTTTTCGAATCGCCCACAGCCGCGGCACGAAGTCGTATGCGGTGCGCTCGGCGGCGGCGACCGCGCGGTACTCGAACACCTTCTTCGCTCCATTCACCGTTCCGCTGAGCACCAGCGTGCCGTCTTTGGGCGTGCGGTAGCGGCCCATCACCACCAGCTGCGTGCCCTTGAACAGGTCGGGCAATTTCTTCGGGTAGACGTCGAACGCGCCGAAGGCCGAGAGATCCAAGCTCACGTCGGCCAGCACCGGGTTGGCGATCTTGTCGGCGAAGGCGCTGACGCGCGTTTCGAATTCTTTGCCGTCGCGCAAAAACTCGCTCGCCCCGCGGCCCTCTTCGGCCACGCGGTCGAGCAGGCGGGCGTTGAGGTCTTCACCCACGCCGAAGGTGAACACGCGGCTGCCCGTGTTGGCGGCCTTGGCGCGCTTGGCGATGTCGGGCTCGTCGGTGATGCCGACCGTGGGCTGGCCGTCGGTGATGAACATCACCACGTGCGGCCGCTCGCCTTTGCCTACGGCGTCTTTGAGCGCGCGCTGCAGCGCCTCGTCGATGGCGGTGCCGCCCATGGCCTCGAGGCCTTTGGCGAACTCCACCGCGCGTTTGATGTTCTCCGGCGTCGCGGGCTGCGGCTTCTCGAAGAGCGGCTCGACGTCGGTGGAGAAGCGAATGACGTTGAACTCGTCGCGCGGGTTGAGGCGTTGCACGCAATACGTCAGCGACTCGCGGGCCAGCTTGATGCGGTCGCCCTGCATGGAGCCCGACGTATCCATCACGAAGGTGACGCGCTTCGGCAGCACCTCGTCGGCCTTCACGTCGGTCTTCGGCGAGAGGAGCGCGGTGAAGAAGCCCGGCTCGTCACCGTTCGGTCGGAAGGAGAGCAGGGTGACGCCCACCGCCTTGTCGCTCACCGAATAATACAGCGCGAGGTCCTTCGAGATGTCGGCGCCGGCGCCTTGCTCGAAGCCCGCCACCGCCTCGGCGTCGCTCTTGCGCGAGATGCCCATGGTGTGGGTCGGCGAGTAGATGGTGCGCAGGCCCGCCTTCGAGCTGATGGTGGCGCTGAAGGTGAAGTCTTGGCGAACGGTGAGCTTCGGGGCTCCACGCGTGCTGGCGCCGAGCGGGTAGCGGTACGCGTACACGCCGCCCTGAAAGTCGAGCACCTGCGAAAACGTCAGCTCGATGCGCTGCTCGCCGTTGGCTGGCACGGGGAAGACGCGGGCGCGAAAGGCGTCGGTGTCGATGTACTCGAGCAGGCCGGGGTCTTGGAGCCGCCGCACGATGCCTTCGTAGATGTCAGTCGCCTTCTGCTTCTCGAGCACCTCGCCTTTGGTGCGCTTGCCGTTGATCCACAGGTAGAAATCTTGGAGCGCTGCGCCCTTCGGCAGCGGGAAGACGTAGTGGGCCTCGAGCTGGCGCGGGCTGGAGTTGACGAACACCTGCTCGACCTTGGTCACCGCGGTGCCGTCGACGATGGCTGCGCTCACCCGCTGGTACTTGATGCCCAGCGGCCCCAAGCCCGTCTCGGTCGGGAGCAGCATGCCTTGGGCCCGCGCCGACACCGCCGCACACAGCACGACTCCGCAGAGAATTCGAATCATGGTCCCTCCCTCAACGTGCGAGCGCTCCGAAGGATCTGACTCTCGCATGAAACCAGTGTCATTCCCGCTGGTTGCACCTGTGGCTTCTGACTACGGTCGCGCGCCGTGCCGAAGACGCCTCCGCGCAATCTCCTCGCTGACCCAGCGCTCGCGTGGCAGCTCCCGCTCGGGCTGGCCGGGCTCATCGTGCTGCTGGCGGTGCGCTTCGTGGGTGGGCAGCCCTTCGGCCTCGACAACGACAACAGCGCGCAGGTGGTGGAGTTCGGGCTCGCGGCGGGGGTGTTCGCGCTCATCGCCTGGGGCATCAAGCTGTCGCAGCTGGGCCGGGCGACGGAGCACCAGGTGCTGCGAGACCGGCTGTTGGTGGTGCTCGGGTTCGGCGGCTTTTTGGCCTACTTCAACTTCGGCCACCTGCACTTCCACAACCTCGTGCACGTCTGGGACACGTACCACTACCACGTGGGGGCGAAGTACTTCCCGGAGCTGAACTACGAGCGGCTCTACGACTGCAGCGAGGTGGTCGGCGTCGAGTCGGGGCGAAAAGCCGAGGTCGAGAAGCGCACCATCACCGACCTGCGCACCAACCTCATCGTCAAGACCGACGACCTCATCGCCAACCCCGAAGAGCACTGCAAACGCTTCTTCACCCAAGAGCGCTGGCGCCAGTTCTCCGACGACATCAACACCTACCGCAGCTGGGTGAACGAGCAGCGGTGGACCGACATTCTCCACGACCACGGGTACAACGCGACGCCGGTGTGGACGTTGGCGGGCATGTTCTGGACGAACACGCTCAGCGCCTTCGACGGGCTGGTGACGCCCGACATTCCCGAGTGGACCGACCCAAAGACGGGCCAGAAATACCCGGGCAGCGCCGAGGGTGTACGCGCTGCGCGCAGCGGTGAGCACCACATTCTCAACCGCTACAACGAAGGCCTGCGGCTGCGCGGCTTCAACCCACCGTGGACGAGCTACTTGGGCGGGCGGCACGTCATTCTGCTCAACCTCATCGACCCGATTTTTTGGCTGCTCACCTGCGCGATGATCTGGTGGGCCTTCGGGCCGCGCGGCTTCGCCATCGCCGCGATGGTGATGGGCTGCAACTTTCCCAACCGGTTCTATTGGACCGGAGGCGCCTTCCTCCGCCACGACTGGATCTTCTTCCTCGTGGCCGCGGTGTGCCTGCTCAAGAAAGAGAAGTACGCGCTCGCCGGAGCCGCGTTTGCCTACACCACGCTGCTCCGCCTGTTCCCCGGCCTGGTGGCGCTCGGGCCCGCGCTCGCGGCGGTCGAATATGTCCGCCTGCACCGCAAGCTCGACCCGGGCTTCGTGCGCTTCGTCGCGGCTGGCATCGGCACCTCGATTCTTCTCGTCGGAGCGTCGTTCTTCTTCGTCGGCAACACCGGTGCGGCGTCGACCTACAAGGCCACGGTGACGCCAGACGGCGAAGGCACCACCGTCGCGCTCAGCCGCATCGACTCGAAGTCAGGCCAGCCGGTGACGTGGCTGCGCCAGCCCCGGGTAAAGGCCACGGCCGACGAGCTCGGGCTCACCATTCACGCCGGAGCCGACGACGCCTTCACGCTCGCGGGCACGGCGACGAAGAGCGGCGTGTTGACCATCGACATTTTCGGGGGCGAGGCGCTCGAGGTGCCGGTGACGGCTGGAGCGACGGCCGCGCAGCTCGCCGCGTCGGTGGTCTCGGCGGTCGAGGTGCAGGCGATGAAAGACCGGGCCACCGGCGGCGTCGAGGTCTGGCAGCGCTTCGCCGCCAACACGCTGAAACACGCCAACACCGCGCTCACCAACCACATGGGGCTGCGCACCTTCTTGAGCTGGAGGCCCTCCACCATCGGCGCGCGCCTGTTCGAGCGTGGCACCATCGACCCGTGGGCGAAGTGGAAGGCCACGCGCCTCGAGAAGTGGAACGAGTCGAAGCCGCTCTTCGTGGTGCTGATGCTGGGCGCGCTGGTGCTGGTGTACCTGGCGATTCGCCACACCGGCCCGACGCTGTGGGTGAGCGCGTCGCTCGGCATCGGCCTCATTCCCTTCGGGGCCGAGCTGACGAACTACTACTACTGCTTCTTGATGGGCTTCGCGGTGCTCCACACCCTGCGCCGCGAGGTGGGGTGGCTCTTGGCCGCGCTGGCGATGGTGACGCTGTTCATCAACTTCAGGCCGTTGGCGTTCATGTCGAGCGAGCTCGACGAGCAGTACGTGGCGATGAGCGTCGCCTCCCTCATCGCCGTGGTGAGCGCCTGGTGGTGCTTCACGAAATGGGGCGCCGCGACCAGCTCGCCCGAAGAGCCGCCGGTGCTGCCTGAGACGCTCGCGTTGCCCACGGCTGGCGCAGTGGCGGAACCCAAGTCGGTCAAGCGCAAGCGCTCGAAGTAAGTGTTACCTTGGCTTGGCTCCAGGGGGTGCACGGTGACTTCCAGACACTTCGTTTTGTTCCTGTGCGTGCTCGCGACGGCGTGTTCGAAGCGGCCGGTCGAGTTCGTCGATGATGCAGGTCTCGACGGAGAAACCGAGGATGCTGGCCTTGACGCCGAAGACGCCGGTATCGACGCTGGCGCTCAGGTTGTGCCTGTTCAAATCCTCCTGCGCTCCAGGCTCTGCGCCGCCGGCATGTGGATGGATGGCTACGGGAACGTCGTTCGAAACGGAGAAACCATCTCCCTGGCCGCTGACCAAGAGCACGAACTCTGGTGTCTGAAGATCAATCGTTCGGAAACTTACACCTGGGAGAAGCTCCTCTTTCGGGTTCCACCTGCGAACAACGCGAAG
>JAEUJT010000249.1 GCA_016793525.1 Archangium sp.
ACACCGAGGGCACCTTCACCCTGCACGCTCTCCGCTGCATCGAGCGCGACACCGGGCACCCGCTCAACCGGTCGGCGCGGCGGCTCAGCTGTTTCGAAACCGGAACATGCGCTGCCGGTGGGTGCTGCCGTCGAGCGCCAGGTAGAGGAAGCCGCGAAACACCATCACGACGTGAAAAAGCACGGCGAAGCCGATGACGACCGGCAGCGCGCCCACCAGCTCGAAGGGAATGAAGCCCCGGCCGAACCACACCGCGGCGATGAGCAGACCATTGGGCAAAAACCACTCGATCCAGCTCTCTTGCAGAAACCTGAAGCTCACCATGATGGTGTCGACGCCGCTCCGGGTGCCCTTGACGTAGATGGTCTCGGGCACCGCGTTGAGGGCGATGAGCGAGATGAGGTCGAGCGCGCCCAGCAACTGCTCTTTCTGTGGGTTGTTCTCGAGGGCGATGCCCAAGACGATGTCGACGACCCACAACACGAACGAGACGCCGATGACCGACCAGAAGAAGACGCCGAAGCTCTTCTTCAGCTCGCTCAGCGAGGTGGGGCTCTTCGAGACGAGCTCGCCGACGAAGTACAGGTAGGCGCTCAACCCGGCCGCGCGCGCGAACCCGAGCAACACCCCGCCGACCAGGCCCAGCGGCGCCAGCACCATCGCGAGAAAGAAGAAGGCCACGCCGAGCCCCACGGGGAGCACGAGGGTCCACGGGCTCTTCGCCACGGCCTTCACCGCATCGACGACGCTGGTTCCGTACAGGCGCAGGTAGACCGAGAGCACGTTCACGGGCGGTTCCCTAGCCTCGCGCGAGCTGCTGCGCGGCGATGACCGAGGCCACGGTCATCACCGTCACTTGCGGGTTTACCCCGAGCGCGGTGGGGAACACGCTGGCGTCGGCGATGATCAAATTGTCGATGTCCCACGACTCGCCGGTGGGCTTCACCACGCCCTCGGCCCGCGTCGCGCTCATGCGGCAGGTCGACATCGGGTGTGAGCCGTAGACGCTCATCTGGTCGGGCTGCACGTCGGTCGCCAGCAACCGCTCGAGCTCGGCGAGCGACGTCACCGGCCCAGCGCCCACGATGCCGGTGACGACCTCCTTCGCGCCGGCCGCGAAGTACACTTCGCCGATTTGGCGGAGGCCCTTCTTCAGCACCCGCATGTCGTCGGGCCGCACGTCGTAGCCCATGGCGCTTCGGCCCTCGTCGCGACCGGGGCGCACGGTGCCTTCAGACGTGTCGGCCATCATCACCCCGCACGACGCGATGTGGCGCAGCCGAGAGAGCGGCTTCTTGTAGTGCTCGAACTGCACCGCCATCAGGTCGGGCGTGGAGG
This sequence comes from Archangium sp., assembly GCA_016793525.1. Next base: position 1,339 of record JAEUJT010000249.1, read on the forward strand.
AATACGTCTCGAGCACCGCGCCTTCGCCCTCGAGGTCGAGGTAGTAGCCCTGGGTCGCGCCGTGCCACTGGTCGATGACGTGCTCGAACAGCGCGCCCGCCCCCGAGGCCAGGTGCACGTGGAGGTGGTTGCCGACATGCCCGCTCGTGCTCGCCACGCCTTGGCGCAGCAGCATCATCGGGGTGCTGACCGCCCCGGCACAGAGGAACACCTTCTTCGCGCGCACCGTGAGCTTCTTGCCCCGCGCCTCGGTGACCGGCAGGTGACCCCAGGCCTCGACGCCCTTCGCGACGCCGTTCTCCACCAGCACCGTCGACACCCGCGCGCAGGTCACCAGCGCCGCGCCAGCCGCGAGCGACATGGGAATGAGGTTCTTGTCGACGCTGCCCTTCACCCCGAGGGGACACCCGAGCTGGCACAGGCCGCAGCCGACGCACCCGGGCGCGTTGCGGCTGATGAAGTCACCCGTGAGGTTGAGCGCGTCGCACCCGCGCTTGAAGACCAGGCTGTGCTCCTTGGCCACCGCTTCAGACAACTTCACCACGCCGATGGCCTGCTCCACCTCGGCGAAGACGGGCGCCAGCTTCGCCGCGTCGGCCCACTCGATGCCCAGCGCCGACTGCCAGTGCTTCAGCACCTTGTCCGGCGTGCGAAAGCAGATGGCGGAGTTGAGGAACGTGGAGCCACCCACCGTCTTGCCTCGAGGGAGCGGGAGAATGACGTTGCCCACCGCCACGCTCGTGCCGCGCTCGGCGTAGAGGTTGCGCACCGCCCACGACTGCTTGGTCGACAGCTCAGTGGCCTCCCACTTGCGGCCCTCTTCGAGAATGAGCACGCGCAGGCCCGCCGCGCTCAGCCGCCACGCGCTCGCCGCGCCGCCCGCGCCGCTGCCCACCACCACCACGTCGCAGTCGATGACCTCATCGCTCGCGAAGTCGGCCGCGTTCAGCATCTGTCCCGAGGGGAAATTCACCGCGCCACGCCCTTCATCACCCACAGGTCGGGTCGCTCCGGCCCCGCGGAGAGGTCGCACCCGGTGACGTACCCGCCCGCCGCGCGCACCCGCTCGTCTTCGAAGTAGCCCATGTGGAACACGCCGCTCAGCGCCAGGTAGCCCGCGCGGCGAACGCGAAACGTGCTCTCCCGCCAGCCCACCAACACGTCGGCGCGCCGCGCGAGTGGGAGGAACCGAAACGCCGCGCCGTGCGACACGATGGACGACACGTTGAGTGTACGCACCAGCATGCGGAAGAGCTGCTGGGAATCTGGGTAGAGCTCAGACACGTAGAGGTCGACGAACCGAGGCACATCGACCTCGGCGGCGGTGAAGGGCCAGTCGGGCGCGCCGGGGAAAAACGCCTCGCCCATCTTCTCGACCACGTCGTATTCGATGGCGTCGAAGACGAAGCGACCCGCTACTGGAGGGCCGAAGCCGCGCAGCGTGTGCACCACCCACCCGCCGCCCAGGAGCGCCACACCGCCGATGCCCGCCGCCTTCAGCAGCCCGCGCCGCGAGAAGCCAGTCGACGGAGGCGGTGGTGCGGGCAACACCTCGACGTTGTAACCCAGGGTGCGCGGTGGCCGGTACCGTCACGTGACGTGGTACGTCGGCGCGCGGAGGCGTCATGCACGTGCATACAGCGCAGGTCTCCTGGCGGCGCGGCTCCGCCCCCTTCACTGACGGGAAATACGCGCGCGCCCACACCTGGCGCTTCGATGGAGGCGTCGAGGTGCTGGCCTCCGCGTCGCCCCAGCGCGTGCCGGTGCCGATGTCGCTCGAGGCCGCGGTGGACCCAGAGGAGGCCCTCGTCGCCGCGGTGTCGAGCTGCCACCTGCTGTGGTTTCTGTACTTCGCCTCGAAGGCTGGCCTCTGCGTCGATGGCTACGATGATGACGCGGTGGGAGAGCTGGCGCGCGACGAGCGCGGGAAAACGTGGCTCAGCACGTTCATCCTCCGTCCTCGGGTGACGTGGAGCGGCGTGGCGCCGACGGCCGAGGTCGAAGCGGCGCTCCACCATCAAGCGCACGAGGCCTGTGACATCGCGAATTCACTGCGCGGTACCGTGCGGGTGGAGCCACGGTGCGCGACGGGGGAACGGTAAGAAAGCGCGAGGGGAGCCAAAACCCAAAGCGGGTGGCGCCGGAGTGGGAGGGGCCCACCGGAGGTGGGAAGGCTCCCGCGAAGGTGACAGGACCCGCCGTCGTTCCGCCTCAGCGCAGCAGTGACATCTCCGTCGAGACGTAGGGGCGCGCGGGCAACTCGCTCCGAGGGACGAAACCGAAGCGCGCGTAGAGCGACTGGGCGTCACGTGTCCCCAAGTTGACCTGCGTGCAGCCGCGCACAGTTGGGTGGTCGAGCAACACGCGCATGAGCGCCTGGCCCACTCCGCGGCCGCGGTGCGTTTCGGCCACGCACACGTCGTACACCCACGCGTACTTTCCACCGTCAGACAGCGCCCGCGCGGTGGCGACGAGCCGGCCATCGCCGTCACGAGCGCCCACCCACGCCGTCGCGCCTCGGTGCGCGCGGAGGAGCGCCTCTCGGGTGAATCGGTCATTCCAGTACTCGGTTGAAAGCATCGCCACCGCTGGTTCGAGCGCCGACTCAGGGAGCCAGGGGTGCAGCGACACCCCGTCTGGAGCGCGCAGAAATTCTGGCACCGGAGTCCCCGGGTTCGCGTCACGAATGGCCTCGATGGCGGCGACGTCACCTGGCGCACCGCGGCGCCAGAGGCCCTCGAGCACGAGCACCCGCTCACTGGGCGTCTTGTTCTGCGCCAGCTTCATCTTCCCGGTGACCTGCTCGCGCTCGAGCGGAATTCCCGCGATGAGCAGCCCGCGCACCGCCGCGCGGTACATCGGGTCGTCGTGCACGATGGGCTGGTACCCGCCTTCGCGCTGCAATTTGGTCATCAGCCCGGAAAGCACTCGGGCTTTCCGCTCCGGCGCCTCCACTGGCTGAATCACGCCGTGCACCTGAGCCGAGCGGTACAGCGTGGTCGCCGGGCACGCACGCTGGGGGTCGGTGAAATAGCTGGGAATGACCGCCACCACCGTTTCCGACGCGGCCACCGCTGGGCGCCCGACGAGCTCGGTCTTCTCGCCCTTCGGCGAAGCGTGAAAGCAGAGCCAGCCGTCGTCCACCACGCCGTGCAGCGTGCGCAAGACCGGCGCCCCGTCGGGCGTGGTGCTGGCGAGGTGGAACGTCTCCGCCTCCTCGAGGAACGCCACCGAGGCCTCGTACGAAGCTGCGTATTCAGGTCGTCGCATGCCGGAGACGATGCCCGTCATCTGGTCTGGCCGAATGTTCCAGTTTCTGAAATTCAACTAGACCAGCACTCATGTCGAGCTGGCCAGCCACCTTCCACGTCGAGCCGGGCCCCAAGCCGCAGTTCCTCCGCATCGCCGAGGCGGTGACCGCCGAGATTCGCAGAGGCCGCCTCCGCGCCGGAGCGAGACTCCCCGGCAGCCGCGTGCTGGCCCGCATGCTCGGCGTCCACCGCAACACGGTGCTGGCCGCGCTCGCGGAGCTCGAGGCCCAGGGCTGGGTGACGGCGGTCCGCGCCACTGGGACGTTCGTCGCCGAGTCCATTCCCGAGCCTGCAGCCGCGCCACCGTCTGAGCCGGCGACGCGCCTCGGGTTCCGTCTCCCACCAGCGCCTCTGCTCCGCACCGAGTTCGACGCCTTCCCCCGGGGCATGTTGGCGCTCGCCGGCGGCTCTCCCGACGCGAGGCACTTTC
>JAEUJT010000253.1 GCA_016793525.1 Archangium sp.
AGGTCGACGGAGCCGTCAATGTCTCCAACGAGTTGAGGGCTGTCTTGAAACGGCTGACGGCGCCCGAATCTTGGGCGCGATTTCAATCGGCCGCGGAGGCCCTTCGGGCGCTGGACGATGGCGTCGGGGTGGTGGTGACCGAAGAGAAGCCACCGCACGCCGAGCCGGTCGAGGTGGCGTGGCTCGATCTGGAGGCATCGATGCGGCAGAGCCACCGCCGCGCGGGGTGGGTTGGGGGCGCGCTCGGGGCCCTGGTGTGCTCCTCAGTTTTCGCGTCGGCGCTGTGGGACAAGGCCTCCCGAATGCCCCCTCACCGCACCATTCCGCTCTCGATCTTCGCCCTCGGTGTGCTGCTCGTGTTTTTCGTGTTCATGGCCGGCCGCGGGGGCGCTCAGAGATTCATGGTGAGGCGCTGGGGGCGCGCGCTCGAGCACAGGGCTCGACAGCTGCTGCCAGGGCAACCTGAAGCGCAGAATCAACTCAACACCAGAGCACGAAGGCTGCTGGCGAAGATGCTCGAGCCACTCATCTTCTGAGCCACATGGAGCGCACGAGAGCCCAGCTGTTGGTGACGTGCCTCGTGTCGCTGGGGCTCCCGCTGGCGCTGTACGGCGGCGCGCTGTTCGGCGACGGCGCCTTCTTCTACCGCGATGTGTTTCGCCAATACTGGCCGGTGCAAGAGGCCGTCTCCCGTGCGTGGGCGTCGGGCCACTTGCCGCTGTGGAACGACGCGACGCAAGGTGGAGTGCCGCTGTGGGCGAACCTCCACGCTGGCGTGTTGTCTCCGTCGTTCATCGCGTTTCGCGTCGTGGAGTTCCACCGCGCGTACGCGTGGCTCGTCTGGCTTCACCACGCGGCGCTGGTGCTCGGCTGGTACGTGGCGTTGCGCGCGCGGGTCTCCGACGTGGCGGCGGCGGCGGGCGCGGTGGCGATTGGCCTCTCCGCATACGCCGTTGGCCTCTCGAATTACCTCGCGATGTTGGTCGGCATGGCCTGCATGGGGTGGCAGGTCGCGGCGGTGGCTCGGCTCCCGCGCGCTCCACTCCGCATCGCGGCGGTGAGCGGGCTCTTCGCGCTCCAGGTGCTGGCGGGCGACGCGCTGCCGGCGATGCTGAGCGCGATGGTGTTGGCCGCGTGGGTGCTGACGGAGACGCCCGAACGTCGGTGGAGCCTTCTGCGCGACGTGGTGAGCGCCGGGGTGTTGGCGCTCGTGGTGTGCGCCGCCCAGCTGATGCCCGCGTGGGAGCTGCTGCATGAAAGTGTGCGCGCGACGGTGAACCGCAACGCCGCGCTGGCGTGGAGCTTTCACCCTCGCCGCTTCCTCGAGTGGGTGGTGGAGACGCCCTTCGGCAACTACGGCGACGGCGGCTTCCGCGACACCACGGTGAGCCGCGGGCCCGACACGCGGCCCTTCTTGATGAGCCACCACCTGGGCGTGGTCACGGTGATGGCCTCCATCGTCGGCGTGGCGCTGCGTCGCGGGAGGGCGACGGCCGGAGCCGTTGCCTTGCTCGCGCTTGGCGTGTTCCTCAGCGTGGGCGATTTCTTCGAGCCGTCTGCGTGGCTGCTGCAGCAACCGCCGTTTTCATTCTTCAAATACCCGGAGAAGTACCAGTGGCTCTGCGTCGTCGGCGCGGGGTGGCTGGCGGCGGCGGGTGTCGAGGCGCTTCAGGCCCGACGTGCCGGCGCGTGGTGGTGGGCGGTGCCGGCGGTGATGGTGCTCGAGCTCGGCCTCGGCGCGAGCCGCTTGGTGTGGCTGGTGCCGCACGACGTGCTGCACGAAGCACCGGAGACGCTGGCGCAGGTGAAGGGCTCTCCAGGTCGCCTGTGGCGCGCGACGTTGGACTTCACCACCTCAGATCCCAACGGGCTCAACCTCGACGAGGCCGTCGCGGAGCGGCGCTTCGAGACTCAGTCGTGGGCGAGCGCGCTCCCGACGCTGCACGGTGTGCCCGAGCTCGGCGGCTACAGCCCGGTGGCCCTCGCCCGCTGGCAGCGCGTCATTCGCGGGCTGTACGACGCGCCCGACGCGCTGTACCGAATGTTCGGCGTGCGCTGGGTGGTGACCAGCCCGGGGCGCATTCGCCCGACCCGCTTCGGCATCGGCGCACATGCCGAGCTCACGCCGGGGCGAATTTTGTACGAATACAAAGAGCCCGTCCCGCGGCTGTTCGCCGTACGTGAGGCCGTCTCCGTCGCCGACCTCGATGAGGCCATCACGCGAATGCACGTGGTCGGCTTCGACCCTCGGCAGACCGCGGTGGTCGAGGGCGCTCCTCCCCGCGTGGAGACGATGGGCCAGGTGACGCTCGGCCCACTCCGGGCGGGTGCGCTCGAGGCGCGCGTCGAGACGAGCGACGACACGTTGGTGGTGGCGTCGGAGACGTTCAGCAGCGGGTGGCGCGCGTTTCTCGACGAGGCCGAAGTTCCTGTGCTGGCGGTCGACGGCACGTTGATGGGGGTCGCGGTGCCCCAGGGCACGCACCAGGTTCGCTTCGAATACGCGCAGCCGGGGCTGGCCCTCGGCGCCGTGCTCAGCGGCGTCGGGGTGGCTGTGCTGCTGGCGCTTGCGTGGCTCGGTCGTCGGCGTGGCGCGACGTCGGTCGCGACGAGCTGAGACCGGCGTACTACCGTCGCGCGAATGTTCGCACTGTTGGTGATGGCGTTGGTGGCGGGGGCCGACAGCGCGCCACGGAAGTTGGCTTCTCCCGGCCTGAGCTACGTCAACCTCGACGCCGCCACGGGCGACTTCTACGCCGACCACTTCGCGCAGCAGCTCGCGCTGCGGGGCTTCGCGGTGACGACGCGCTCCGAAATCGCCACCGTGCTGGGCTTCGAGCGGCAGAAGCAGCTGCTGTCGTGCACCGAATCGAATACCACGTGCATGGCCGAGCTCGCCGGAGCCCTGGGCGTCGACGGCCTCATCACCGGCAGCCTGGGGAAGTTCGAGTCGGGCTTCGTGGTCGACGTGAAAATCATCAGCGCCCGCGATGGCCACGCGCTCGGCGTGTACAGCGGCCGCCCCAAGAGCACCGAGGCGCTGCTCGACTGGCTCGGCGCGACCGCCGATGACTTCGCCGTTCGCCACGGGCTGAAGGCGCTTGGGCCCTCGCTCACCGCGCGCGCTGAGGCCGCCTCGTCTGGTGGGCTTCGCTCGAAGGCGTGGGTGCCGGCGGTCATCGGCGGCGCGTTGGTCGTCACCAGCGCGGTGCTCTTCGGGGTGGCGAAGGGCCTGGAGCAGCAGCTCGCCGACGGCGACCTCACGCTGGTGCAGGGTGGCGTCAACGTCGGCGACGTCGTCGAGCGCGGAGAGCGGCTTCAAACCGCGTCGGTGGTGACCGGCGCAGTCGGGCTGGCAGGTCTCGCGGTGGCAGCGGCGTTTCTCATTTTCGGTGCGCCGGAGTCTCCGAGCGTCGGTCTGTGGGCCACGCCGCACGGCGCCTTCGCCTTCGTCCAGGGGAGGTTCCCGTGAAGCACACCCTTCGGTGGACGGTGGTGTCGGGCCTGGTGGCGATGGCGTTGGTGCGGTGCGCCGACTTCCGTGCCGCAGCGGTCGAGTTCTGCGACGTCAACCCGACGGCCCTTGGCTGCAGCGGCGAGGTGCTCGATGCGGGAGGCACCGACGCTGGCCCCGTCGACTCCGGCGTCATCGATGCGGGGCCGGCCGTCTACGACGGAGGCGCGCCCTGCAGCGCCGGAGGCCGCCCGCGCCTTCGCTGCGCCGCGCCCATCGCCATGACTCAGGTGGGCGGCATGGGGCGGAGCGCGTTGGCCGCGACCGACGACAGCTTCATCGCGATTTTCATTCGGCCCAACACCAACGAGGTCGAGCTGTACCAGCGCTTCCTCGACGGAGGCAGCACCTCGCACACCTACGCGAAC
>JAEUJT010000261.1 GCA_016793525.1 Archangium sp.
ACGCCGGGAGGGAGATGATCAGCGAACACCACCACCCGGTTGTCGCGCACCTCGGTGTGGTTGAACGGCGACCAGAAGCCGTACGCCCACGGAGACGCCGGGCCGTCACCCTCCGCGGAGCCGTCTTCGTATTCGCCCTCCCCTTCACCTTCGCCTTCGATGCCGCGCGACTCTTCACCCGGCGTGCGGCCGAAACGCGCGGTGGTCGCGAGCGAGGTGTCGATGGGCTCGAGGCCGGCGGGGAGCGGCACCTCAAAGGCGGCCCAGTGGCGCTCCTGGTTCGTGGCCACGCGCACGCGAATGCGCACCAGGTCTCCGGCGAAGAAGCGCGTCGCCTGCCCGCCACCGGCGTACGGCTCGAACCAGCGCTGCACCGTCAGGCCGTTGTCGAGCGGCTTGGTCGGCAGCTCCTTGGGCGCGTACTTCAGCAGCGCCGAGTAATAGAGAACGCCCGGGCCCTCTTTGCTGAAGGTCAGCTTGCCGTCGGGCTTCCCGAGGAGGTCTTTCATCGGCACCGTCGACTGCTTCGGATCCATCGAGCGGCCCTTAAACGGCTGGGCGAGCAGCTCCGCGGCGCCGAGCGCGACCTTCGCCATGAAGTCGGGCGTGTCTTTCTCCTTCGTGCGCAGCACCTGGGTCAGCCCGAGGAGCGAAAACGCCGCCTCCTGCGTCGAGCGCCACTCGCCGTTCCCCTGCCGAACGCCGGTGAGGTACCGCGCCATTTTCGCCACGTACGGGTGGTCGGGGGCGATGTCGGTGAGCGCCTGCAGCACCACGCCGGTCGTGCGCGTGTCGGAGTGGAAATACGTCGCGTACGAGCCCGACTTCACCTCCTCGAGGTGTACGCCCTTCGCTGATTCCTTGGCTTGATTCAGAATCTCCTGGAGCAGCGCGTTGGCTTGCTTGCGGTCTCCACCGCCGACGAACATGGCGTTGGCCAGCAACGCGCGGCCGAAGAGCGAGAGGTCTTTTCGACGCGCGTACAGCTCGGGGTAGCTCGAGGCCTTCGGCTTCTTGTTCCGCGCCAGCACGTACGCCGCCAGCACCCGTGTCTCGTCGGAGCAGCCGTATTCACAGCGCGAGCAGGAGCCGCCCACCACCTTCTCGAGGTACGCGGTGGCGCGGTTCATGGTGTCGGCGGGCACCGCGAAGCCGACCTCCTTCGCGCGGCCGAGCGCCAACGTCGCATACGCGCTCGCCCAGCTGCTCGAGCACCACGAGTCGGCCCAATAGCGGAACGAGCCGTCGCCGTTCTGCAGCGAGCTGATGGACTTCACGGTGGTGGCGATGACGTCGTCGGGGTGCGTCAGCTTCGACACATCCAACGTGGGGAACAGGTAAGTGCGCCAGAACGCGTTGTGCTCGTCGTCGATGGCGGCCTTCTTCGCGTCGCGCTTGGGCCACGGCACGCCGAACTGCCCGGAGATCTCCCTCAGCGCGATGAACGGCACCAGCCGCGACGACTGCTGCTCCAGGCACCCGTACGGGTACTCGATGAGCTGCTGAAAGCCCTGACCGAACTGGCTCAAGACGGTCGACGACATTGACACTGTCAAGCCGCCCAGGTCGTCGTGCACGTTCTGCGGCGTGACGAGGCCCTCGACCCGCGTGTCGGTGGTGTCGCCGTACGTGGCCACCGCGTCCATCTCCACTGGGAGCTCGACGGGCAGCACGTGCTCCACGCCGTCGGTGTCGCTGCCTTTGATGGCCTTGAAGCGGAACGTCGCGGGACCTCGCGCCGTCGCGGCGAAGGAGAACCGCACCTCGGCCGGCGTGCCTTCAGCGATGGAGACCTTCTTCTCCGCGGGGCCTTTCAGCTCCGCGCCGCCTTCGACCGTGGCGCTGACCGTGACCTCGCCCGCTCCAGCGCCGTGCACGTGCACCACCACGCCGGCTTCGAACGCATCACCGACCCGGGCGAAGCGCGGGAGCGCGGGCAGCGCCATCACTGGCTTGTTCACTTGAATCGACGCATCGCCGGAGCCGAAGCGGTCGCTCTTGGTCACCACCACCGCCATGATGCGGAAGGTCGTCAGGTTGTCGGGCAGCGTGAGCGTTGTCTGCGCGACGCCATTTTTCACCGAAACCGCCGGGAGCCAGAGCGCGGTGGTCTTGAAGTTGGTGCGCATGGTGACGCCTTCTTTCCCGCCGCCGCCGCCAGCGACTTCACCCTTCTCGCCGTAGCTGCGCCGCCGCACGAGGTGGAGCAACGGTTCGCCGAGCCGCGTGGAGAGCGGGCGCTCGGTGAAGATCTCCGCGATCGGGTCTGGCGTTTCGTAGGCGGTCAGCCGCAGCACCGCCTCGTCGACCACGTAGAGCGTCGCCTCGCCGTCGACCGGGGTGCCCGCGGCGTCTTTCACCTCAACCGTCACCGGCACCACGTCGCGCGGCTGGTAGGTCGGCTTCGCGGTCTTCACCGCCACGGAGAGCCGCTTCGTCTTCTTCTCGACGTTCAGCTTGGTGAAGCCGATGCGCGCGTTGGGGCGGCCGGGATCATCACCGGTCTCGATGCCACCCACGGCGACACGCGGGCGCATGATCAACACGCCGACATACATGTTCGGCACCATCTCTTCAGTCACCGGCACGTCGATGGTGACGACGCTGCCCTTGAGGTCGACGAGGCGGCGCTGCAGCACGCCCTCGCGCTCCACCGTCACCAGCGCCTTCGCCTCGGGGTACGGCGACTTGATCAGCACCTTCGCCACGTCGCCCACGTCGTAGAGCGTCTTGTCGGTGATCAACTCCAACCGGTCGGTGTCGTTGCGCTGCCAAGCCACCCAATCGCTGCCCGTCGCGTAGAGCCCGAAGCTCGAGGTGTGCACCCGACCCGCGTCATCTTTCACGGTGCCGCGCACGATGAGGAAGCCCGCACTCTTCGGCGTGAACGGGCACGTCACCGACGTGGCGCCGCTGGTGAGCGGGCACTTCGCGACCTCGGTCTCCACCGGCTCGCTGATGGTGGAGAACCCACCCGACGCGTCTTTCTTCTTCACCGACTTCCACGTGCGTGAAGTCACGGAGACCTCGAACGCCCGGCCCGCGGTGCGCGCGCCGTCGGGCGTCACGACGATGGCCTCCAGCGGGTACGACGTGCCGACCTGCAAGAAGGCGCTGTTCGACTTGAGGCCCACGTAGAACGCCGCGGGGTGCACGGTGACGTCGGCGCGGCCCGCGACCGATTGGCGGTTGACGTCGGTGACCTCGGCCTCGAGCGTGTACGTGTACGGCTTTGCGCCCTGCGCCTCGGCGACTCCGGCGTTGACGGCCAACACGCCCTTCGCGTCGACCATGCCTTCACCGGAGGAGAAGAACCCGCCCGTGGGCTCTGGCTCCGCGTCGTTCCACCACCAGGTCTCCTGCGTGAAGATGAAGTCGCGCGCGGCCTCGGGGCTGAAGCTGGTGACTTCGCGGTGCATGCTCCACTTCACCGGCGAGTTCGCCATCGCGCCGCCGAACAGGTAGCGCGCGAGCACGTTGGCCTGCAGCGCCTCGCCAGCGACGACCGACTTGGCCTTTGACTCCACGTCGACCCGGAACTGCGGCGCGCGGTACTCGGCGACGGAGAAGCTGCCCCGCACCGCCACCGTGCCCTGGGCGATGTCCCCCTCGGCGGCGATGGAGAAGTACCCGGTGGGCGAATCGGCCGAAATCACCACCGAGGTCGAGAACGTGCCGTAGGCGGAAACCTTCACCGTCTCCTGCTTCACCGTCTCACCCGATGGCGACGTGATCTTGAGCGACAGCTGGCTGCCTTCAGACGGCGCGCGCAGCTCACCCACCACCCGGTAGCGCACCACGCCCTTCACGTTCACCGTGTCGCCCGGCCGGTAGATGCCTCGGTCGGTGAAGACGAAGCCGGTCGACTGCGGCTCCTCCGACTCCCAGCCTTGGGAGAGGTTGAACTCGTACGGCTCGACGCCGTCGGCCCAGGTGTTCGCGGTGGCGGAGAGGTCTCCGTCTTTCTGCGCCACCACCAGCGCGAAGGGGAACTGCCAGCGGTATTCGGGGTTCTTCAGCTTCAGCGCGACGGTGCCGGGGATGTCGGCGAAGCCTTCGGCGTTGGTCTTCCCCGTCCACAGCGAAGCGGCCTTCTCGTCGTAGAGCGTGACGTCGGCGTCGGCGACGGGCTGGCCGTTCGACAAGCGCGTCACCCAGGCGAGCGACTGCTTGGGGCCGATCTTCACGTGCGCCGCGAGGTCGGTCACCTGCACCAGTTGGCGGTAGCCGTCGCTCCGGTACTCCAGGTCGGGGGAATTGATGAGCGCCAGCGCGACGCCGGTCTTCGAGGTGCCGAGCACCTTGCTCAGATCGATGGGGTGCACGCGGGCGGTGTTGCGCGGGTACTCGAGCCCCTGACGCACTCGAAAGTCAGGCGCACGCGTCACGCCTTTGCCCGCTTCGTACGGAGGCCGGGCCAGCGCCGCCACCAGCTCGGGCACCGAGAGCTTCCACAGCTGCACGTCGAGGGCCTTGAGGTTCGCGACCTCCACCGGGAGCTTCGGCGTGGAGTCAGACACCTCGAGCAAGCCAAGGCCGCTGCCGAAGATCAGCGACGGCGAGAGGTCATGGGTGGCGACGGTGGCGGTCAACCCTTCCACCTCCACCTGCTTGAAGACGTCGGCCACGCCCTTCGCGATCGTCACCGAGTATTGGGTGCCTGGCTTCCACGCTCCGGGAATGGAGACGTGCGGGCCGATGGAGTCGATGTCGCCGCCCGCCACCGAGGCCGCGTCCCAGTCGAGTTCGACCGCGGGGGTCACCGTGAAGCGCTCCCGCAACGTGGAGAGCTCGATTTCATTCGAGGTGAAGATGACCAACGGGCCGTGGGTGCAGCGGTCGCCCATGGCGCAGAAGCGCGCCGCCGACAGCTTCAGCGGGCCATAGGTGCGCAGATGCAGAGGCGACATCGACTTCGCCTCGAGCGGCCCTTGCTCGGCCTTGATGCTGCCATCGATGGCCAGCTGCACGTCG
>JAEUJT010000294.1 GCA_016793525.1 Archangium sp.
AACGACGGAGGCCGGCTGCGTCTCGGCCTGTTCGGCACCGCCCATGTCGAGGTGGCCGAGCCGAGCACGAGCACGCCGCACGTCGTCGTGCCGCGGAGCGCCATCACCGAGGTCGGGCCCAAGCGCGTGGTCTTCGTCAAAGCGAAAGACGGCGACTTCGTGGTGCACGAGGTGACGCTCGGTGAAGCAGCGCTCGCGCAGGTGCAGGTTCTCTCGGGACTCGCCGAAGGCGAAGAGGTCGTCACCCGCGGCGTGTTCACGCTCAAGAGCCTGCTGCTCAAGTCGACCCTCGCGGAGGACGAGCACTGATGCTCACGCTGCTCTCCGCCATCGTCCGCTGGTCGTTGCACAACCGGCCCATCGTGTTGATTGCCACCGCGCTCTTCGTCGCCGTCGGTCTGCACTCCGCCACCCAGCTCCCCATCGACGCCGTGCCCGATGTCACCAACGTGCAGGTGCAGGTCATCACCTCGGCGCCGGCGCTCTCTCCGGTGGAGGTCGAGCAGTACGTCACCGTGCCTGTCGAACGCGCGATGGCGGGGATCCCGAAGACCACCGAGGTGCGCTCGATCTCGAAGTACGGGCTCTCGGTGGTGACCGTCGTCTTTCGCGACGACACCGACATCTCCTGGGCCCGGCAGCTCGTCAGCGAGCGCATGCGGGAGGCGCAAGACGGTGTCCCCGCTCAGTACGGGCAGCCGGAGTTGGGGCCCATCACCAGCGGCCTCGGGGAGATCTTCCAATTCGTGGTGCGCAACGACGCGCTCGACCTGATGCAGCTGGAGGAGGTGCTCGATTGGTACATCGGGCCCCAGCTGCGAATGGTGCCCGGAGTCGTCGAGGTGAACAGCTTCGGCGGCGAAGAGCGGCAGTACCAAGTCGTGCTCGACCCGGCGCGGCTGCAGGCGACCGGGGTGTCCATCGCCCAGGTGGTGGAGGCGCTCCAGAAGTCGAACGCCAACGCCGGCGGTGGCTACCTCGAGCACGAGCGCGAGCACTTCGTCATCGGCACCGATGGCCTGGTGACGAGCCTCGATGATCTCCGGCGGGTGGTGATCGGCGCGACGCCACAGGGCGTGCCCATCACCGTCGCCACGGTCGGTGACGTGCGCTTCGGGGCTCGGTTGCGCCGCGGGGCCGCGACGAAAGATGGCGAAGGCGAGGTGGTGGTCGGCGTCGCGCTGATGCTGATGGGGGAGAACTCGCGCACCGTCACCGAGGCGGTGAAGGCCAAGCTCGCCGCGCTCGAGCCGTCGCTCCCGAAGGGCACGCACATCGAGCCGTTCTACGACCGGGCCGCGCTGGTCGACCGCACCATCTCCACCGTGGGGAAGAACCTGCTCGAGGGCGCGCTCCTGGTGGTGCTTGTGCTCCTGGTCCTCCTCGGTGATGTGCGCGCCGGCCTGGTGGTGGCCGTCACCATTCCACTGTCGATGCTCTTCGCGGTGACGGTGATGAACGCGCTCGGCCTCTCGGGGAACTTGATGAGCCTCGGCGCCATCGACTTCGGCCTGCTCGTCGACGGCGCGGTGATCGTGGTGGAGAACGTCGTGCGCCGGCTCTCGGAGCGCCAGGCCGAGCTGGGGCGGGCGCTCACCGACGAAGAGCGGGTCGACGGCGTCGAGCACGCGGTGAAGGAGGTGCGGGTCGCCAGCGCGTTCGGCGAGCTGATCATCGCCGTTGTGTACCTGCCGGTGCTCGCGCTCACCGGCACCGAGGGCAAGCTGTTCCGACCGATGGCGACGACCGTGCTGCTCGCGCTTGCCGGTGCCTTCGTGCTGTCGGTGACGCTGGTCCCGGTGCTCACCAGCCTGTTCGTTCGCCCGAAGCGCGGGCACGAGACGACGTGGCTCGTGCGTATCGCGCACCGGCTCTATGTGCCGCTCTTTCGGTGGGCGATGCAGCGCCGCGCGCTGACGGTGGGCGTGGGCTTCATCGCGCTCCTCGGTGCGTCGCTGCTCTTCACCCGGCTCGGAGCGGAGTTCATTCCTCAGCTCGACGAAGGTGACTTGCTCATCGAGGCCCGCCGCATCACCGGCGCCGCTTTGAGCGAGTCGGTGCGCACCGATCTCGCCCTCGGCAAGGCGCTGAAGGAGATCCCCGAGGTTGACCACGTCGTCTCCAGAATCGGCTCACCCGAGGTGGCTACCGACCCGATGAGCATCGAGGCGTCTGACGTGTACGTGGTGCTGAAGCCGCGAGACGCGTGGCGGAAAGGCGTCACCAAGGCCGATCTCTCCGAGGCGCTGGAGAAGGTCCTGGCCGCGTCGCCCGAGGTCGGAGGCGCTGTCTCACAGCCCATTCAGATGCGCACCAACGAGCTCGTCGCGGGCATCCGGTCCGACGTCGGCATCCTCATCTACGGCTCCGACCTGAGCGAGCTGGCGCGCCTCGGCGAGCTGGCGGCGAACGCGGTGCGGAGCGTGCCCGGCGCGGTCGATGTGCGCGTCGAGCAAACCGAAGGCCTGAAGTACCTGCGAATTCGCCCCGATCGAAACCGACTGGCCCGCTACGGGCTCACCGTCGAAGACATCAACCAGGTGACCGAGACGCTCGCCGTCGGCCACCGGGCGGGCGACGTGCTCGAGGGCGAGCGCCGCTTCGGCATCGTGGTGCGAGTGCAGCACGGGTTCGCCGGAGATCTCGAGCCGCTGCGTGCGCTCCCGTTGCGCGCAGTCACCGGCCAGGTGGTGCCCCTCGGCGATGTCGCGGAGCTGGAGTTCACCACCGGGCCGGCTCAGGTCTCGCGGGAGGCGCAGTCGCGGCGGCTGACGGTGGAGCTCAACGTGCGAGGGCGTGACTTGCTGTCGGTGGTGAACGACGCGCGGGCAGCGATGCGGGCCGTCTCACTGCCGGTCGGGTACCGCGTGGAGTGGGGCGGCCAGTTCCAGCACTACCTCGAGGCGCGCGAGCGACTGGCCATCGTCGTTCCCCTCGCGCTGGCGCTGATCGTGTTTCTGCTCTGGCTTTCTTTCCGCTCCATGCGCGCGGCGATGCTCATCTTCGTCAACGTTCCCTTCGCGGTCATCGGCGGGGTCGTCGCGTTGTGGGCGCGGAGCATCCCGTTCTCCATCTCCGCTGGCGTCGGGTTCATCGCGCTGTTCGGCGTCGCGGTGCTCAACGGCCTGGTGCTGGTGTCGTTCGCGCGGCAGCTGGAGCGCTCGGGCGTGGGCCACATCGAGGCCATCACCCGCGCGGCCGAGCTGCGGCTCCGACCCGTGTTGACCACGGCGCTGGTCGCCTCGCTCGGCTTCGTGCCCATGGCGCTGTCCACCGCGCCGGGAGCGGAGGTTCAGCGGCCGCTCGCCACGGTGGTCATCGGCGGGCTCTTCTCGGCCACGCTGCTGACGCTCCTCGTGCTGCCCGCGCT
>JAEUJT010000323.1 GCA_016793525.1 Archangium sp.
ACGCTCACTGGTACGAGCTGGGTGCCCTGGAACAACGCCCGAGTCACCTCCGGCGGGAGCGCGGCGCGCTCTGAGAGTGCTCGGGCCAGCTCGTCGGGCGCCAGGGTGGGGGCGAGGCCGAAGCGCTCCGCCGCCAGTGTCCGCGCGTGGGCGTGGATGGCCGTGACGACCTCGGCGTCGACGTTCGCGTGCTGGAGCAGCGCGGCCATCGCCTGCACGTATTCCACGCTCGCTCGGTGCGCGGAGACGGCGGTCGGGCGGGGAGGGCCGAGCCGCCGCCCGCGCGCCCAGACGAAGAGTGTCGCGCAGAAGAGGAATTGGAGCCCCAGCGCCCAGAGCGTTGTCGACGTCTCCGGGGCCGACTCGGCGAGGTGGTGAAATTCGTCGAAGGCGATGGGCCCGCGCGCCGCCAGGGTTCGCCAGAAGCGCGAATTGTCGAGCTGGTCGAGGCGCGCGTTTTCGGCGAGGTCGGCACCGGCGGCGACCCAGACTTCGCCGTCTCCGAGCGGCTTGAACCAGAGGCTCGCGGGCTCGGTCACTGGCGCTGCGTCGCTCATGGTCACCGTGCGCTCGGCGGAGAGCCGAAAGGCGTTCGTTCCACGCGCCAGCCCTTCGGCCAGCATGGTGCGCGCCGTCATTCCCGTGGGATCTTCAGCGGTCACCTCGGCTGACGGAAACGCGCCCCCGCCAAGGCCGAGCCACTCCGCCATGAGCGGTTGCGCGCCGCCGCGGGGGGCCAGGTAGACGAGCGTGCCGCCGGCCATCACGAAGCGCGCGAGGGCGTCGACTTCGCGCTGCGAGATGCGCCGGGCCGTCGGAGCCGCGATGGCCAGGGTGCGCGCCGTCACCGGCACGTCGGTCGGGGAGTCGTTCATCGGCTGCACGTCGAAGCCCGATTCGGTGAGCCAGGTGTGCAGCACGCGGAGCCCGTTCGGCCCGGCGTTGGTGATGGAGGGGGTGCTCGAGGTCTCGTTCGCTGACGCGGCGAGGCCCGCAGCGAGGGCGAGCGCTCCGAGCACCGCCAGCACGATCGACGGCCGGCGCGTCACAGCGTCTGCACCCGCGACACGCCTTCGAGGAACCGCCGTGCCGACTCGGGGGTCACCGGCGCGAGCGAGTAGAACGCCGCGTCGTAGTCGCGGAGGAGCGAGACGACCTGCTCCGTCACCGCAGGTGGCGCACCGCGGCTGGGCAACTCGTGGGCGAGCTCCCGGTTCGTCTTGGTGCGATCTGGCCGTGCGAGCCGGCGGCGTTCGAGATGTGAGAGCAGCGAGAGCAGGCCCTCTCTCAGCGCGCCGCGGGCGTCGTGCTCGAGCAACGAAGACGCGCGGGTGAAATGAATCGCAGGGTCGTCGAGCGTCACCGCGCGCTCTTCGCGCGAACGTCGAGTGCCGGGGGCAGGGCGAGCGCGCCTCCGGGCCCAGCGCACCGCGAGGCCGATGACCAGCGCGAAGGCCGCGACCAGCACCACGACGCGGGTGACGTTCGAATACGTCTGCGCGCTGGTGGTCTCGAAGAACGACGCCAGCCACGCCTGCGCGCGGGCCAGCCACCAGCTCAGCGCGGCGCCAGAGCCCTGCCTCGCCTGGGAGAACTCGGGGCGCGCGTAGATGGCCTCGAGCGGTGCCACTGGTGAAGCCGACTCCGCGCGAGGAGGTGACGTCACCAAGACGCATGCGGCAGAACGGCTGGCCTCGGGCAGCGCCTCGACGCGGGGGTCTGTACACGTCGCGTGTACGGCGAGTGCGACAGCGAGCGAGATCATTCGGTGGATCCGCGCGCTGCCAGCTCCAAGTCGAGCCCTTCTCGGCGCACGCGCACGTCGACGTAGAACATCGTCTGAAAGACGACATAGAGCGGCGCGACCGTCGACGTGGCCACGACCTGCACGAGCTCTGCGGGCACCCGGAGCAGCGCTGGCACGGCCGACGAGGCGGCGCCGGTGGCGGAGCTGTAGGCCGCGATGACAACCAGCAGCGGCACGCTCGTCACCATGCTGATGATCATCACCAGCGAGAAGACCACGGTGACCAACAGCGTGAGCCGGCCCTTCACCCAGCCGGTGAAGCCTGGCCCGACTCGGCCGGAGCTGAGCGCGTCGGTGCGGCGAAAGATGCCGAGCGCCGAGAGCGGCTCTACGGCGGTGACTTGCGCCATGAGAATGAAGCGCACCACGTACCAGACGGTCAGCACCAGGCTGCCAGCGACGAGGAGCACCGCAGCGACGACGGCGAGAGGCGCGGAGGCCTTCACGAGGGCACCGCCTCCGACCGCGAGGGCTGGCGCCAGCACCAGCAGCGAGACGATCATCGTCCACCCGAGGCTGAGCAGCAGCGTGCCGAGCGTGGCCCCGGAGCGTCGGAGCGCGAGCTCAAGTGCGGCCGCGATGGTCGGCGCTTGGGTCTGGGTGATGCGCGGGTAGATGTAGGCGGTGCCCGCCACGGCCGAGATCTGGCTCAGCACGAACACCACGCCGGCGGTCAGACCCCCGGTGACGAAGAGGGCCAGCGCGTCGTTCGTGCTCAGCGCCGGCGGGTGCCGAAGAACATCGAGCAGCTCGGTGACGCGGCCTCCCGTGGCCCGCTCGAGGACGCGCGTCGACACCACGCTCAGCACCTTGGTCACCAGGTACTGCGCGAGCTGGAAGCCGACGAAGAGTTGGAAGAGCGGCTTCCAGTGCGCCCGCCAGGTGGAGGCGGAGCGATCGATGATCTCTCCCAAGTCCAGCGGCCGCAGGGCCGGTGTCGTCGACATGTGCGGCATCTGAGCGGAACTCGCGTCGAAACTCACGCGGTCAGGAAGGCGGCCGCGGCGGCGCGAGGTGACGGGGCGCGCAGGACCGCGGAGATGGCCGCAACCGGAGTCTCCGGAGGAAGGAGCCGAGCGCGCGCTGGCGTGAGGCCTCCCAAGGCAACCGCCGGAGCGGCCCCCGCAACGACCAGTCTCGCGAACCCCTCGGCGCCGAGCGGCGCGCGGGTGTCATCGGGCTTCGAGCCGGGAGGGAAAACCGGGCTCACCAGCGAGCAATCTGCGCCGGGTTGAATCTCCGCCTCGTCGTGCACAGCGACGCTCACCAACCTCCCCGGGAGAGAGGGCCGCACGTCGTCGACCCGAAGCCCATGCGCAGGGAGGTGGAGGTGCGCATCGACCGCGAGCGCCACGTCGAGCCGGCCGTTGACGAAGAGCGGCGCGCCATGCGTTCGGCACACCGCCGCGACGCGCACCGCGTCGTCGAAAAATCGTCGCCCCGTCGCTCCGGGGTTCCGGTGCTGCACGGCGATGCCGGGCCCCGCTTGGAGCGCGTCATCGAGCCGCTCGAGCAGCGCGTCGCCCAGCGCCCAGTCGGTGATGATCAGCAGGCGGAACGGCAGCATCACTGCCCGACGAGGCCGGCGATCGGGCTCGAGGCCGTCGCGTATGCCTTCATCGGAATGCGCCCAGCGAGAAACGCCTCGCGCCCGGCTTCGACGCCCAGCTTCATCGCGCGGGCCATGCGCACCGGCTCTTTGGCGGAGGCGATGGCGGTGTTCATCAGAATCGCGTCGCAGCCGAGCTCCATGGCGATGGCCGCGTCGCTCGCGGTGCCCACGCCGGCGTCGACGATGACCGGCACCTTCACCGCCTCGAGAATGAGGCGCAGGTTGTGCGGGTTGCGAATGCCCAGCCCGGAGCCGATGGGCGCCGCGAGCGGCATCACCGCCGCGCACCCCATGTCGGCCAGCTTGCGCGCGCTGATCACGTCGTCGCTCGTGTACGGCAGCACCGTGAAGCCGTCTTTTACGAGCACGCGGGCGGCCTTGAGCGTCTCCTCCACGTCGGGGAAGAGTGTCTTCTCGTCGCCCAGCACCTCGAGCTTCACCCACTTCGAGAGGCCCAGCTCGGCCGCGAGGTGGCAGGTGCGCACCGCGTCGTCGGCCGTGTAGCACCCGGCGGTGTTGGGCAGCAGCGTGATGCGCGAGGTGTCGATGTACGAGAGCAGCGACGCCGCGCCGGTGGCCTTCAAGTCGAGCCGCCGCACCGCGACGGTGACGAACTCGGTCCCCGAGGCTTCGTGGCAGGCCTTCATCACGTCGAAGCTCGGGTACTTCCCGGTGCCGACGATGAGTCGCGAGCTGAACGTCTTCCCCGCGATGGTGAGTGAATTGGCAGCAGCAGTCATTGCATCAACCTCCACCGACGAAGGTGACGACTTCGACGACGTCACCGGCTGTGAGCTTCACTTCGGCGTGTCTCGCGCGCGTCACGACCGCGCCGTTCACCTCGACCGCCACGCGATCGGTGGTGATCGAGAGCCACGTCAGCAGCTCGGCCACGGCGATGGCCTCGGGCACGTCGCGCGGCGCGCCGTTGAGCTGCACCTGCATTACGGGGCCTTCACTCCGGCGAAGGCCTCGACCCACGCGCGGGGGCCTTGGAGGGCGGTGCGCTGCATGTAGAGCGCGAGGCCTCGGCGGCCACCGAGCTCTTCACCGCCACCGGCGCGGCCCGGGCCTCCGTGGAGCAGCTGCGGCAGCACCATGCCGGGGAACATCGTCTGCCCCGCGACCTTCTCGCTGCTGACCGTGACGCGGCCGTGGAAAGGCGCGATCTCCGAGAGCACCTGCGCCGTCCACTCCCGGTCGTCGGAGTAGACGCTGGAGACGAGCCCGCCGCCGCCCGCCGCCACGTGCGCCGCGAGCGCGGGGAGCTCGTCGTACGCGATGAGCGTGGCCACCGGGCCGAACACCTCGTGGCCGTTGACCACGTCGCCCACGGCCTTCGGCGACTTGTTCACGAACAGGGTGGGGGCGATGAAACACCCGGTCGGGTGCACCGGGGCGGCGCCTCCACACGCGGTCTCGTACACGGCCGCCAGGCGTTCGATGCCGGCCCGCACGTCTTTGAACTGCTGCTCCGTCGCGACCGGGCCCATGGTGTGTTTCTCGTCGGCGGGGTTGCCGACCTTCACCTCGCGGAGGCGCTCGACCAGCCCCGCCTTCACGTCGTCGAGCAGCGCGCGGGGCACGTAGATGCGGCGAACGGCGGTGCACTTCTGGCCGGTCTTCTGCGTCATTTCCTTCACCACGTCGGTGAAGAACATGTTGAGCGTCTCGCTGCCGAGCGCCACGTCGGGCCCGAGAATCGCGGAGTTGAGCGAGTCGGCCTCGATGTTCACGTGTACGCCCTGGGCGGCCACCGTCTCGTGGCGGCGGAGCGTCAGCGCGGTGTTCGACGAGCCGGTGAAGGCCAACACGTCTTGGCCCTGCAGGTGCGAGAGCAGGTCGCCCACCCCGCCGGCGATGAAGGCGAAGGCCCCAGTGGGGAGCGCGCCCGACTTCACCCACAGCTCGGCGATCTTCCACGCCACGAGCGCGGTAGAGGTCGCCGGCTTGGCGATCACCGGCATGCCGGCGAGCCACGCGACGGCGGCTTTCTCTCCGAGCCCCCACGCGGGGAAGTTGAAGGCGTTGATGTGCACCGCGACGCCGTGGCGGGGCGTGTACACGTGCTGGCCGAAGAGGCGCGCGCTGCGGCCGAGGCCCACGCCTTCGCCGTCAGGGAGCACCTTCACCTCGCCCAGCTGCTTGCCGAGGTCGGCGTAGAAGTTGAGCGTGCCGGCCGCGCCGTCGATGTCGAACTTGGCGTCGCCGCGGGTGTTGCCGCCGTTGGCCACCGCCAGGGCGATCAGCTCTTCGCGCGCGTCGTTGAGGCACTTGGCCAAGGTGGCGAGCATCGCGCCGCGCTGAGCGAAGGTCATCGCGCGCAGGGCCGGGCCACCGACGTCGCGGGCGTGTGCAACTGCCGCGGCGAAGTCGGCGCCGCCGGTGCTGCAGGTGGCGACAGGTTCTCCGGTCGACGGGTTGGAGAGGGTCGCGGCGGTGCCCGTACCCGTGTACCAGCGGCCGGAAAGGAAGCTCGAGAGGGTCGTGGTCATCGGTTCGGTGCGTACACCAAACCCACGTCCTTTGGGGCAAAGTCCCGACGAGATGCCAGCCCCCGACACGCTGATCATGCCGAAGAACCTGGTCCCGGCGCAGTTCGGTGATTTTCGCATCGAGCGG
>JAEUJT010000344.1 GCA_016793525.1 Archangium sp.
TTTTTCGCCCCCGACGCGCGCGTCTCTCCCGACAGCGGCCCGTTGCCCTGCACGACGATCGCATCCATCTTGTTACCCTTTCGGAGGAGCGCGCCCGAAGACGAGGCGATCTCGCCGCTCCAAGTCTTTTTCCAGCCGCACCTCGTGGCAGCCCGCCCGCACCAACAGCTCCGGTACGGACTGGCCTTGGTCTTCGCCGATCTCCAGTGCAAGCAACCCGCCAGGCTTGAGGGCCTTGAGCGCGTGATCGGCGATGCGGCGAATGAGCGTGAGCCCGTCGTCACCGCCGTCGAGCGCAGCGCGGGGCTCCATGCGCACCTCGCGCTGGAGCGTGGGCAGCTCGCCCGTCTTCACGTACGGCGGGTTGGAGACGATCACGTCGAACCGGGCGTCGACTGGCACCGGCGCGAAGAGGTCTCCGTGGAGAAAGGAGACTCGTGCCCCGACCCCCAGCGCCTCGGCGTTGAGGCGCGCGACCTCGAGCGCGTTGGGCATCAGGTCGACCGCCCACACCGAAGCCTGCGGGCGCTCTGCCGCGATGCTCACCGCGATGCAGCCCGAGCCGGTGCACAGATCCAACACCCGCGACGGAGCGTCCACCGGAAGCGCGCGCAGCACCGCCTCGACGAGCAGCTCAGTCTCGGGGCGGGGAATGAGCACGCGCGCGTCGACCAGGAACCGCCGGCCGTAGAACTCGGTGGCACCCATCAAGTACTGCGTCGGCTCTCCGGCGAGGCGACGTTGAATGAGCGCGCGGTAGGTCGCCAGCTCGTCTTTATGCAGCGGGCGATCGAGCTCGGTGTAGATCTGCACCCGCGTGCGCTGAATGACGTGCCCGAGGAGCCGCTCCGCCGTGAGCCGAGGCGCGTCGATGGCTTGCTTCTCGAAGTGCCCGCGCGTCCACTCCAGCACCTTGCGCACCGTCCACGTCTCCGACGTCACGGCCCCCCCGACTGCTGCGCCTTCAGCGCCTCGGCCCGGTAATACGCCTGGAGCGCGTTGAAGACGTCATCGAGATCTCCACCCATCACCGCCGGCAGGTTGTGCCGGGTCAGCCCGATGCGGTGATCGGTCAGCCGATCTTGGGGGAAGTTGTAGGTGCGGATCTTCTCGCTGCGGTCGCCGGTGCCAACTTGGCCTTTGCGCAACGAGTCGCGCTCAGATCGCAGCCGCTCTTGCTCAGCCTCGTAGAGCCTCGCGCGCAGCATCTTCATCGCCATTGCGCGGTTCTTGAGCTGGCTCTTCTCTTGTTGGCACTTCACGACGATGCCCGACGGCTTGTGCAGCAGGCGCACCGCGGAGTCGGTGGTGTTGACGCTCTGCCCTCCAGCGCCGGTCGACCGCATCACCTGCATCTCGATGTCGGCCTCTTTGATCTGAATGTCGACGTCTTCTGCCTCGGGCATCACCGCCACGGAGATGGTCGAGGTGTGAATTCGCCCCTGCGTCTCGGTCGCTGGCACGCGCTGCACCCGGTGCACGCCCGATTCGTATTTCATCGACGAGTAGACGGCGTCACCTGACAGCGTCAAGGTCGCGTCTTTCACCCCGCCCACGTTGCCGGCGGAGAGGTCGACGACGTCGGCCTTCCACCCCCGGCGAACGGCGAAGCGCAGGTACATCTGCATCACCTCTTCGGCGAAGAGGGCGGCCTCGTCACCTCCTGCGGCGGCGCGGATCTCGACGATGACGTCTTTCTCGTCGTTCGGATCTTTGGGGAGGAGGAGGAGCTTGAGCGCCTCCTCGAGCTCGACCCGCTGGGCACGGAGGGCCGGCAGCTCGTCTTTGGCCAGCGCCTTCAGCTCGGCGTCGCTCGACTCCAGCAGCTCTTCGTTGCCCTTCTCGTCGGCCAGCACTCGCTTGTAGGTGCGGTAGGTCTCGACGAGCTTCTCCAGGCTCGAGCGCTCGCGCGACAGCTTCTGCAACCGGGTGGAGTCGGAGATGATGGCAGGGTTCGAGAGATCGGCCGTGAGCCGCTCGAACTTTCGCTCGACGTCATCGAGTTTCGCCAACATCTCCCGCGGCTCTTCGCACGAAACCGGTTGAAGGGCCACGCCGCGTTGCGTACAAGCCGAGCGCTTTCACCCACTCGAAGAAGGAGTCGTCATGCCCGCAGTGAAGTCGAACCGAAAGAAGAAGAAGCTGAGCGCCCGCGCGAAGACCAAGAAGGCCGTGCTCAAGCGCCGCCGCGTGCGCGCCCGCAAGGCCAAGGGCAAGTACTGAGCTGAGCTGGTTGACATCGAGGTGACGCGCCTTACCTTGGCGCGCGCCGTATTTTCCCTTCGGAGGTTTCCATGGCTGCGAAAGAGATTTATTTCAATCAAAGTGCCCGCGAGGCGATTCTGCGCGGGGTTCGCATTCTGTCCGACGCGGTGGCTGTGACGCTGGGGCCCAAGGGCCGCAACGTGGTCATCGAGAAGTCGTTCGGTTCACCGACCGTCACCAAAGACGGCGTCACGGTGGCCAAGGAAATCGAGCTCGAGAAC
Source organism: Archangium sp. (assembly GCA_016793525.1). Next base: position 2,487 of record JAEUJT010000344.1, read on the forward strand.
AAGTTCGAGAACATGGGCGCGCAGATGGTGAAGGAGGTCGCTTCGAAGACCTCCGACACCGCGGGCGACGGCACCACCACCGCCACCGTG
>JAEUJT010000361.1 GCA_016793525.1 Archangium sp.
AGGTGCGGCGAGGGTCGAGGCCCACGCGGCCCGGCAGGGGCAGCGGCGCCAACCGCGGAGCGACCTGCGCGCCCGCCAACTCGACGTATTTCCACTGCGGCGCGTCCTCCGCGAGCGTCACCCCGCGCGCGTCGGCGGAGATGGGCGCCTTCTCGCCCGCCGGCGGACGGCCCGCACACGCGCTCACCACCGCCACCAGCACCACCACCCACCGCGTCTCAGTGCACATCGTTCAGCTCCTTGGGAAAGTCGGTTCCGCTCAGCCGCGACCGCTCGACACGCAGGTGAAAACGCGCGCGGTCCAGGTCGTTGGCGGCCAGCACCAGCTCGGCGTAGGTGCGGCGGGCCAGCAGCAATTCGGGCAGCGGGGTCGCGCCTCGGCGCACGGCGATGTCGAGGCGCTCCACGACGCTTCGCGCCAGGGGCACGGTGGTGTCACGGAGCTCGGTGAGTCGCGCCTCGACGCTGCCGCGTTCGATGGCCAACCGCTCGAGTTGCGCCGCCGCCGAGGCCACCACCGCCGTGCGAGCCCGCGAGGCAGACGCCGCCGACACCGCCGCGGCTTGCGCCTCGGGCTGGCCTCGGTCGAACACCGGCAGAGGAAAACCCACGCCGACAAAGAGGCTGTTCTGCTGATTCCCCGAGATGACGAAGCGGTCGTGCACGTACCCGACACGTACGGTTGGGTCGGGCACAGCGGAGCGCTCGGCCAGCACCTGCGCTCCACGCGCGCTCGCCTCGACCGCCTCGAGTGAACGCACGTCGGGGCGTTGAGCCACCTCACTCGCGTCGCTCTCCCGCTCTCGGTGGAGCCACGCCGCGGCGCGCTCCGGGTCACCGAAGGGCACGCAGGGCATGGCCACCGCAGCGCCGCAGGCCCGCAAGCCGACGCTCAACATTTCTCGCGCTTCGCCGAGCTCAGTCAGCACGCTCTGCTGTTCCAAACGTGCGCGGTCGGCATCTAACGCCGAGGCATCTCCCGCCTCCGCCCTCGCCCGCTGGAGCGCGGCCAACCGCTCGGCGTCACCCGCCAGCTCGGTCAGCGTCGCGACCCGAACTTCGGCGGCGGCGATGTCTCCGATGGTGTCTTCGAGCGCCAATGTGCGTTGCCGGAGCTGCTCCAGCGCATCGAGCGACGCGGCCCGCGCGGCGTCTTTCGCCGCCGACTGCCTGGGACCGCGCTTGCCCACTTCGAGCAGCATCGACACGCCGACCGCGACGTTTGGCACGTTGAGGAACGGCTGTTCCAGCGTGGTGGGGTTCAGCGGGCCGACGGGCAGCGTGTTGACGGAGAGGTCGAGCCCCGGGTTCGGCAGCAGCAGCGCGCGGTCTGACTGCGCCACCGCCTCGGCGACTCGGGCCCGCGCATCGTGGAGCTCCGGCGAGCGCGCCCACACCACCGGAGCCAGCGCCGCCGCATTCTCGAATCGTGAGACATCGAAACGCTCCGCGGCGAGCACCAGACACAACATGGAGACCATGCCGTCGACGTCTTCACGGCGCGCGCCAACACCAACCGCGCAGATTCATGGTCGTGCGCGAGGGCGCTCCGAAAGATTCTTTCAGAATGAGATGAAAGGAACTTTCAGCCGCTCAGCTGCGCGCGGAGCCAGGTGAGGTGGTGCTCAAAGCGCTGACGGCGGTCGTCAGCTCGCGGCTCGACATATTCGCCGACGAGCGCATCGAGTCGCTCGAGCGTCATCGGCAGCTGCGCGAGCACGAAGTGCACATGTTCGCGATCTTTCGGATCCATTCGTTCCAATTTCGACACCACGACGTCGTGCGGGTGTGGGCACACCACTGTCACGTCGGGAAGCTCGTCGAAGGTGAACGTCTTCGCACGCTCGCGCCACTTGGGTGGGGCGCGAAACGTTTCGGGCGCCCACACCTCTGCATGCACGAGGAATTGTCATGGTACCACGACAACTCACCCATCAGCGCTTCGATGGCCTCACCCCGCTCCGCCGGAACTGTCCACACATCGACATCTCGGCTCGTCGGCGCATCACCCAGCCAGAACGCGAGAGCCGCGCTCCCGAAAACGACCAATTCGCCCTTGGCGACAAGGCGCGCGGCGTCATGCACCACACGCCACGCTACAGGGGGACTGTCCATCGCCACAGGTCGGGGAAAGGGTGTGCGGAGACAATGACTCGCAGTGGCAGCGCACTCGTCCACTGCTCGAAAGCGGAGTCGCCCTCGAGAAAGGCCGAGAGTTCCGTCTTGCCGAGGAGAGCATCACGCCACGCGGCGTCGACGTCGGGACGACCGCTGGGGTGTGCGTCGAGCCATTCGAGTGCTCGGGCCCGCACCCGCTCGTGTTGTCGCGCCAACACGAGACCGCGACGCGAGGTCGCCAGTTGGCACTGCAGTCGCTCGTCGACGTCCATCACCGCGAGTGTAGCCCTACTCCGGGTCCTTCAGCAGCTTGGCCAGGGTGGGGTGCGAGATGCCCAGCGCCTTCGACGTGTCGAGCCGGCGCCCGTCGAGCTTCGCCAATACCCAGCGCGCATACTTTTTCTCGAGCTCCTCGAGCGTCGCACCTGAAGGCATCACGAAGCCGTCGCCACTGGCTCCTCCCGCAGGCGTGGAGAGCCAGTCGAGCTTCAGCTCAGGCCCCGTCTCGAGCACCGCGGCGCGCTCCAACACATTTCGCAGCTCGCGCACATTGCCGGGGAAGCGGTACGCGGCGAGCCGGGCGAGGCCTTCGGCGGAAACGGTGATGGTGCGACGTCGCCCCTGCTCTGCCGCGATGCGGGCCAGCAACCCCATCACCAGCGCGGGCACGTCTTCGCGGCGCTCGCGCAGCGGTGGAATCTCGAGGCGAAACACCGACAGCCGAAACCACAGGTCTTCGCGGAATGTGCCCTCGCGCACTCGGGCCTCGAGGTCGCGGTTGGTCGCCGCCACCACCCGCGCCACGCTGGAGAGCTCCGCAGCGCCGCCCACCCGACGGAAGCGCCCGGAGTCGAGGAACGTGAGCACCTTCGCCTGGAGTGCCGGAGAGAGCTCGCCCACCTCGTCGAGAAACAGTGTGCCGCCGTTGGCCAGCTCCACCAGCCCGCGGCGCGTCGACGTGGCGTCGGTGAAGGCGCCCTTTTCGTGGCCGAACAACTCGCTCTCCGCCATGGCCTCAGGGAGCGCCGCGCAGTTGACGTGCACGAACGGCGCGGCCGGCCCCACCGAGCGGGTGTGGAGGTGCCAGGCGAGCACCTCTTTGCCGACGCCCGTCTCACCGAGCAGCAGCACCGGGCTGCGCGGAGACGTGGCTGCGATGCGCTCGAGCGTCTCCAGCAATGCCGTCATCACCTTCGACACCGGCGGCACCAGCGCGCGGCGCGACGACAGCGTGCCCTCGGCGAGCTGCAACCGGTCGCGCAACCGAATGTCTTCGGCGGCGCGCTTCGACTTCATCACCACGTCGGCGAGCTCGACCGGCTTGGCCACGTAGTCCGCGGCGCCCAGGCGAATGGCCTCGACCGCGCTGGCGATGTCTCCGTGGGCGGTCACCACCACCACCTGCGCGGCGGGGAGGAGCTGCTTCAGCTCGGGCAGCCACGCCAGGCCATCTCCGTCGGGGAGGCGCCGGTCCAACAGCACCAGGTCGAAGCCTTTGGCGGCGACGGCGCGGCGGGCCTCGTGGAGCGAGTGCACCACCTGCACCGGGAACCCCTCGCGGGCCAAGGCGGCGGCGGCGACGGTGGAGAAGGCGCGGTCGTCATCGACCAGCAGCGTGGCGAGCATGCGTCGTCTCCTCGTGCAGGGGGAGCTGAAGCTCGAAGCGGCTCCCGAGGGTGGTTCGGGTGAAGCGCAGCGCACCGCCCAGCTGCGCCACGGCCCGGTGGGTCATGGCCAGACCCAGCCCGATGCCGCGGGGTTTGGTGGTGAAGAAGGGCTCTCCGACGCGGGCCTCGAAGCCGTCGGGCGCGGCGCCAGCGTTGTCTTCGACGCCGATGACGACAGCGTCTCCGAGCTGCTTCGCCGACACGTCGACGCGGGGCGCAGTCGTACGTCCCACGTCTTTCGCGGCGACGGCGGCCTCGATGGCGTTGCGCACCACGTTGTCGACGGCGGTGGTGAGCAGCAGGGGGTCGGTCTGCACCATCAGCGGCGACTCGAGCGCCAGCACCACCTGCGCCTCGTCGAACTCGGGGAGCGCCTTGAGCCCCTCCACCGTCTCCCGCACCAGGTGAGCAACGTCGACCGCCGCTCGCTGCGCCTGCGAGGGCCGAGAGAACGAGAGGAGCGACTGCGCCACGTGGGCCAGCCGCTCCACCTGGCCGCGCACGGTCTTCGATACCAGCGCCGCGTCTCCGCCCGACTCGAGCAACGACGTCGCTGCCTTGAGGCCGTTGAGCGAGTTCTTCACCTCGTGGGCGATGAGCGACGCGGCGGTGCCGAGCGCCACCATCTTTTCGTGCTCGGCCACGCGCGCCTCGACCTCGAGAAAGGTGCGGTACGTGCCGCGGAGAAACACCACGAAGGCCCCCAGCGTCACCACCTGAAGCACGGTGAGGAACGCGAGCTGCACGTTGAGGCGGCGGCGAATACCGGCCATCGACTCCGCTTCGGACTCGAGCGCCAGCACCTCGAGCGACGTCGCGCCGACGGGCACCAGCTCGGCGAGGAACTCCTCGCCCTCCATCGACCACAGGCCCTCGTCGCTGTGGCGAAAGGCCTCGAGGTGCTGCGCGAGGTCACCCCGGCGGGCCCAGGTCGGCGGCGCGCGCGGCAGCAGCACCCGGCCCCGCCCGGAGAGCACCGCCAGCTGCTCACCTTCGAAGTCGGCCAGCACCTCGTCGTGCAGCTCGATGATGCCCACCATCACCGCCTTCATCGCGGCGCCCTCGCGGAGCGGAATGGCCAGCGCCACCTGCGACGGCGTGTGCGGGGCGAACTCCTCGAGGCTCGGGCTCTCGGTCTCGAGCACCCGCTGGAACCACGGCTGCTGAGCGATGTCGATGCCCCGGAGCGCGTTGGGCGGCTCGCTCCACAACGGTGTCGCGTCGAGGCCGAGCAGCGCCACGCCCCCGCCGAAGAGGCCTCGGTCATCGCGAATGACGGTCAACGTCTCAGCGCTGGGCGAGTTCAAGTCGCGGAGCGGGTGCTGCGCGAGGTGCTGCAGCTCGATGGCCAGCAGGGCGAAGTGCTGCTCGAGCGCCTCCGCGGTGGCCAGGCCCTGCCGCGACAGGCGCGTGCGCACCTGATGCCGCGCCTCGGCCACGTCAGCCCGGTACGAGACGAGCGCCCCGACGATGCCCAGCAGCGCCACCACCACCGTGCCAGCGAGCACCGAGCGCACCGTGCCCAGCCCTGCGCGCCGGCGGATGCTGTCGTCAGGCGGCGCCATCACCGGTACGGGTTACCGTGTCGCTCGTAGGTCAGGTGCACGACGTAGATCTTGTCGGTCGGGTACAAGCGGATCTGCCGGTCGTATTCGTAGCGAATGAGGAGTGTCTCGCGCACGTCGTCGTAGAAGACGTGCGGGTTGAAGTCGGTCGTGGGCAGGCCGAACACCTCGACGTCGTTGCCGAGGCGGTTCTTTTCGAAGTGACTCATGAAGCGCAGCCCCGCCAACTTGGTCTGCAGGGTCTGGCGCGCCGCCACGGGGCTGGGGGTCACGTGGTAGCTGTTGAACACCTCGTTGACCTTGTCTTTCACTTCCCAGTGGTCGACGAGCAGCACGGGCGCGAACACCGCCAACCAATAGACGCCGCCGGCCACGGCCAGCGCGGTCAAAAACGGCGTCAGCTTGATGGCTCCCGTCGGTCGCACGACCCGCTGACTACGGTAGGGTTTGGGCGATGTCGACCGCCGCGCTCCTCGCCCTTGTCGTCTCGGCCGCGCCGCTCAAGGTGGGGGTGACGCTGCACCCGTACTACGCGTGGGTGGCCAACGTGACGAAGGGCACGCCGGTGCAGGTGGTGCCCGTGCTCCCCGGAGACGTCGATGCCGGCGCCTACCAGCCGCGGCCCGACGACGTGCTGAAGCTGGCGGACCTCGACGCGCTGGTCATCAACGGCCTCGGCCACGACGAGTTCATTCTCGGCATGGTGAAGGCCTCGGGGAATTCGCGCTGTGTCGTGTTGCGCCCCAACAACGGCGCGCCGGTGTTGAAGTCGGCGCATGGAGGCGCGGTCAACTCGCACACGTTCCTCTCCTTCTCGAACGCGATTCAGCAGACCTACCTTGTCGCGCGCGAATTGGGAGCGCTGTGGCCCGCCCACGCGAAGGCGTTTCAGGCGAACGCGGCGGCGTACGTGAAGCGGTTGAAGGCGCAGCGGGCGGCGGCGCTCAAGCGACTGGCGAAGGTGAGCTCGCGCCGGGTGGTGACGGTGCACGAGGGGTACAGCTACCTGCTCCAGGAGCTCGGAATCGAGCTGGTCGACGTGGTGGAGCCCGCGCACGGCCTTGTCCCCTCGGCGACGGAGCTGACCGCGACGGTGGCGAAGCTGAAGGGCTCCGGCGTCACCGTGGTGCTCTCGGAGGCCGAGTTTCCTGCCGGGCTGCGCGACGTGCTGACCGAGGCGGGCGCAACGGTGACGGTGGTGAGCCACATCGCCACCGGCGAGTACTCCGCCGAGCGCTTCGAGGTCGAGATGCAGCGCAACGTCGACGCCATCGCCACCGCGCTGGGGGGGTGAGCGTCGAGACGTACCCCGTCGTCACGCCGACGTCAGACGAAGGCGCCGGCAGCGCTGCTTCTCCGTCGCCACAGCGGGGCGGCGTCGTGAATGTACTGCTCCGTGCGTCGTGCAGGCCGGCCCAGCACTCGCTCGAGCGTCGGGTCGACCTGTTCGGCGCCGCCCCGGCGAAGCCCGACGTGCAGCACGGTCTGTACGATGATCTGCATCAAAGGCAGGCGTCGCTTCGTTCGCAGATGCCACCCGTAACCGAAAATGCTCGCCGCTTGATACCGAATGGGGCGACCGAGCTCGGCGGAGAGCAGGTGGGCGACTTCGTCGAAGGACACCGCCTTCGAGCCCGTGAGCGTCAGCGCTTGACCTCGATGTGAATCGGGGTGCTCGAACACGCGCGCGGTGACCTCTGCGAGATCAGCCGAGTCGACGAACGCGACGCGAGCCCCAGCCGCTGGCACGTAGATGCGCCCGTCGTCGACGATGTCCCTTCGATACGCATCTTGGAGGTTTTGGGCAAAGAACCCCGGGCGAAGCACCGTCCACGAAAGTGAAGACGCGAGCAGATGCCGCTCGACCTTGCGATGTGGCACCCACTCCATGCGGTCGGCGCCTTCGACCGACAGGAACACGATGTGTCGAACGCCAGCGCCCTCGGCCGCTTCGATGAATGGGCAAAGCGTGTTTTTCATATCGCCGAGGGGTGGCGGGCGAAGCAGAAAGACGAAGTCGCACCCGGTGAGCGCTGGGGCCCAGGTCGAGCGATCGAGAAAGTCGAGGTTCACCGTCTCGGCTGCCGCGGCATGGGCCGCGCTCGGCTCGCGAACGGCAGCCCGCACCGTCAAGCCGCGCGCGGAGCACACCCGAACGACTTCGCGCCCGACGTTGCCCGTCGCGCCGGTGACCAAGACCCGAGCCATGCAGTGCCCCTCAGCCAGCGATGAACGGCGCTTGGCGGTTGAACTCGGTCGACGTGAGGCACTTCAGAACGAACGACGCCAGGTCGGCTCTCGAGATGCTCGCGCCGGGCGACCGCTCGAGACTCACCCGGTACGCCCCCGTGGCGGGCGCATCGACCAGCCTCGGCGGTCGGACCAACACCCATGGCAGCGAGCTGTCCTGCAGCATCTTCAGCTCGTTGACCTTGTCTTGAAACACGGCCGGCGAGAGCGTTCGAACGAAGAACGACACCACCTTGCCGATGAGGTCTTTCTTGTCTCCGGGCACGTCGAGACCCGCGCCCGAGACGGCGACGTAGCGCTTCGCTCCCGCAGCGATGACGTGTTTGGTGCCCTCGCTGCAGCTGGTGACGTGACCTGGTGATGGACCCAGCGCCGATGCCACCGCGTCACACCCGCTGACGAGCGCTGCGACGGCCTGCGCGTTGCCGACCTCGCCCTCGACGACCTCGAGCTTGTCGTGTCGCAGGAGAAACGTGCCGGGGGAGCGCACCAGCGCCCTGACGTCGTGCCCCGCGTCGAGCGCTTGTCGCACGAGCAACCGGCCGGTGCGACCCGACGCGCCGAGAATGGCAATCTTCATGATTCACTCCGGGTGAGACGTGTGTCGAGCTCGGGCACCAGGCCGCGAACCAACTGATTGATGAAGCGGCGATGCGGGTGCTCGATGAACGAGGGGCCCCCGAGGTACGAATTGAAGCACCGCGCCTCGATGGCGCCGAGCAGCGCGTCGGCCAACACCGCGCAGCGCCGCCGAGGCAGCCCGGCTCGGCTGAGCCACGACGCCAAAGCCCGCCTCAACCTCAGCGTCGGCGCTTCATGGCCCTTGGGCAGGCGGTCGGTGATGCCCCCTGCCCGGAGCGCCATCAACCCAGGCAGCATGCGCTCGTGAAACAGCAGCAAGTCGAGCAGCACCGAAGACAACCTCTGGGCTCGACCGTGCTCGGGGGGAGTGGCTTGCAGCTGCGCCGCCAGAGCCGGCACACCACCCGAAAGAGCTCTCCGCTGGAGCTTCTCTTTGGAGCCTGCCCGTTGCAGCAACGCGGCGTGTGAGACGCCCAGCTTGGCCGCCACCAGCGAGACTGGAGCGCCAACACCGTGCGCGATGAACGTCTCGCGAGCGGCCGCGTCGATTTGCTCATCTGAGATTTGTCGTGGACGCGCCATAGTTACTTTCTAGAAAGTAAGTAACCATGACCGCAAGACAAGTCAATGACACCTGCACGGGCCACTTGCGAGATGGAAGAACCCAGGCGGCCTTGACGCACACTGATTTTCACCACCGTGGCGGTCGCCTCACTCAGTGCGTTGACGCCCACGTCGCTTTGGGGCGCTCCCGCGAGGACGGCGCTGGCCGACGCCTCGAGAGGTCACGGCGCGATTGTGGACACACGCGGTCGTCGGTGGGCGCGCTGGTGCACGCCCTTTCGCCTCCCGCTTCGAGGCTACCGTCGTGCGGGTCGCATCAACCGGTCCAACACCGAGGCCAGCGCCTCGAGGGAAACCGGTTTGGTCAGAACCTCATTCATGCCCGAAGACAGACAGGCAGCGAGCTCGTCCGGGAGCGTGGAGGCGGTGAGCGCCACCACCGGCACGGTGGCGCTGGCGCTGCCGAGCATTCGAATTTTTCGGGTGGTTTCAAAGCCGTCGAGCTCGGGCATGTGGCAGTCCATCAACACCAGGGAAACGGCCTCGGTCACGAGGAGCCGCAGGGCCTCTGCCCCTGAAGCGACAGGCCGCGCGCGAAAGCCAGCCTTCTCCACCAGCTTGCTCGCCACCAGGAGGTTGACGGGGTTGTCGTCGACGATGAGCACCACCTCGTCTCGTTCGCTGCGGTGAATGGCCTCCCTCGGCAGATCGGCCGTCGACGCTGTCGCCTCGCCACACGCCAACGAGAAGAAGAAGCGGGCACCTCGGCCTGGCGTCGACGCGACGTCGATGTGCCCCCCCATCAAGGTGACGAGCTGTTGCGACAACGCGAGGCCGAGTCCCGTACCACCCTGGCGCCGGTTGGCCGTGCCTTCCGCTTGTTCGAAGGGTTTGAAGAGCCGAGAGGCCAGTTCAGCGGAGATGCCGAGGCCGGTGTCCTCCACCTCGAAATGGATGTGCGTTGGGGCCACCGGAGTTGCGCGCAACACCACGCCGCCGTGCGTCGTAAACTTGAGTGCGTTGCTGATGAGGTTGCTGAGAACCTGGCGAAGCCGGGCCGAGTCTTGATTCACATACCGCGGCAACGACGGCGGGTGGTCGAGCGTGAAGTGCACGCCCTTCTGGTGGGCGATGGGGCCAAACAGGCCGCGAACATCAATCAGCAGCTGCCAGAGGTCGAAGTCGTGGCGCTCGATGGTGAGCTTCCCCGCTTGGGCTTTGGTCGCATCGAGCAGGTCGTTGAGCAACGTGACCATCTGCTGCCCCGACCGATGAATCAGCTCCAATGACGCCGTGTGTTCAGGCTCCATCGGTTCGGTGAGCAACACCTCGGTCAGCCCCAGCACGCCATTCATCGGCGTTCGAATTTCATGGCTGATGTT
>JAEUJT010000372.1 GCA_016793525.1 Archangium sp.
CCGAGGTGCCCGGTGACGGCGCTCGACGTGGCGGGGCTCAACACGCCTTGGGATGCAGCACTCGCCATCAACTGGCTCACATCATCGGCGGTCAGGGGTTTCGACATGTGGAGGTTCCTCACGGTGCAGCGGGTTGGACACACGTCTCCCGTGGCGTGCGCGTCGCGGGAGCTTCTTCAGATGGTCAGCGCTTCAGATGACGACGGGGTCGGTCGTCTTCACCACCTGCATGCCCGCGGCGCGCCACTGGGCGATGGCCGCGTCGGCCAGCTTGGGGAAGTTCAGGTGATCCGGCAGCGGGCTCACCGGCGGCGCGGGCACCGGGCTCATCGCGTCTTCGAGAATCCACACCTTCTTCGCCAGCGCGGGATCCGTCGCCGCGATGTGCGTCTGAATGTCGTTGAGCGTCGACAGCACGCAGTGGCTCTTCGCCTGACCGAAGACGTAGATGCGGTCGTATTCCATCAGCAGCTTGAAGAACGGCGCATTGAAGGCCCCCACCACGTTGCCGGACAGCTCGGTCACTTCGGGCGACATCACCGAATAGTTTTCGGTCATCGCGTGGGTCCCTTTGGTCTCGAAGTGCGTCTGGTGCTTGCGCGCCGCGGCGTGAAAGAGCGAGGCCTCCATCATCGCCGGCACCAGCGCGTGCGACAGGCCGCCGAGCAGCGTGTGGTACGGCCACACCGTCAGCACGTATTTGCCGCTCGCCTCGAGCTTGCGCACGTACTCGAGGCTCTCTTTCGGGTGCGTCACCGCGCTCCACTTCCCGGCGCGCACGTCTTCGGCGAACACCGGCGTGAGCGGCGCGGGGTGTTTGCCGTTCGCGTCGACCCACCACGCGGGGTGGAAGATCTGAAACATGCGGTGCGTGTCGAGCGAGAAGAAGAGCCCCGAGATGCGATCGAGGTGCCGGTAGAGCCACTCCACCGTGCGCCGCGTGTCCTCCACCGCGCCGGGCACGAAGAGGCTCGCCCCCGGAGTGCAGAAGCCCACCTGCACGTCGATGCCGAACGCGGCGATTTTGAATGTGTCGTGGGCGGCGGGGCGAAGGCCGTGCTTCGCGGCGTAGGCCTCCCCGGCGTCGGCCACCAGCCCCGCGCGCTCGAGGTACAGCTGGGGAACCTGCTTCGGGTCGTAGAACTCGGGGAGCGGCAACGACATGGCAGACCTCCTTCAGGAGAGGGACAGCTGGGTGATGTCTCGCGCGCCGACCACGGTGAGCGAGCCGTCAGAATTGGGCAGCAGCACGTCGGTGGCGTCGATCAACGGCTGCGTGTCGGAGAACACCGCGGTCTCGACCAGCGCTCCGCCGCGGACGCTCAGGCGCATCAGCCCGGCATCGGTGGCCACCACCACCTGGCCATTGAGCAGCGCCGCCGTGCCCGGCGTCGACGACCTCGAGAAGCCGAGGAGCGCGCCGTCAGCAGCGTGGAGCCAGCGGTGCACCACATCGCGTCCATCGCGCGCCACCACCACCGTGAGCAGCACGTGGTTCGCGTCAAAAGCCGCGTGCACGTCGAGCACCTTGCCAGTCCACGTCACGTCGGGGAGGCGCCGGAGCCCGGGCCGCCCCGTACGGAGGAGAAACGCGTTGGTGAACCCGCCCGCCCGGTAAAAGCCGAGCCCGAGCCGCTCTCCGGTGGCGAGCCACGTCTGGCCCTCGAGCACCTGGCCCATTCGGAGGCCCGTCAGCGCATCGACGAGCCACTCGTTCTCTTGGCGGTACGCCGCGAGGGCGGAGGCGGCGAACACGGGCTCCCCTCCGCGGAGTGACGTCGAGAACAGCTCTGCGACTTCGCCATCGACGATGCGCTGCACCCGGCCATCACGATGCGCCACCCACGTCGACGCACCGGAAATGAAGACGCGCGCGGACCCGAGCGGAGCGGAGAGCACCACGCTCCCGTCTTCGCGCCGCACCATACCGTTCTCTTCGAGGGCGTAGCGCAGCCCGCCCTGGAGCGCCGCGGCCACCACCCGCCCCGGCGTCTGCACCACGATGCGCGCCACGCAGCGGCCCACCACCTTCGCCACCGGGCGAGTCGAGAGCGGCCCCAGCGCGTGGCACGCCGGGCACGCAGCGGTCGCGAACTCCACTCCGCAGCGACAGACGGTCCACTGGAGTGACGTCACCGCCACCGGTGGCGCGGTCCGCACGTCTCGCTCGAAGACACTCGAGAACCACTGGAGCGCATCGTCAGGCAACACCTTGGACGGCGCCGCGACTCGAGGCCAGGTCACGTCGGGCTGAAAGACGGAGCGCCGCGCCTCGGCCCTCCGCAGCAACGTCGGCAGCTTCGGGTGGATGCCCCCGAATGGATGCACCCCGAGCAGGCTCGAGAAAAACATCACCGCCCACGCGTACCAATCAGACGCCTCGGTGAAACACGCGCGCGCGGTGAGATCGATGCCGTAGAGCCGCGGGTCCAAGAAGCGCTCGTGCCCCACCACACATGGCAACCCGCCGAATTGCATCGAGTCGGTGTCGATGAAAAATGGCTGCGGCCCACGAAAGAGCACGTTGCCGTCGTTGAAGTCGCCGATGACCACGTGCCGCGCGTGGAGCGAGCGAACGTCGTTCGCGATGTGCGCGAAGAGCGCGGTCACCTGCGTGTTGTCGTGCCGACCCTGCCGCCACGCGCGGTTCGCCAGGCGCCCGACCGGCTCCGCTCCGTCGACGCGCGGCATGGCATAGCCGACCACGTCGTTGGTTGTGTTCAGCGCCAACCACCCCGGCACCACCACCGACGCCGGGAGGCCCGCGGGGAACCGCTTCAGCTTCGCCACTTTGAGCGCCAGCCCGGTCGAGGGCGCGTCGTGAAAAATCTTCAGCGCCAGATCGTGCCAGCGGTACACGCGCGCCTCGCCGCCTTCGCCGAGAAGGTCTGTGTCCTTCAGCGTCACCGCCTGCTGGTCGACCCAGACCTTCATGACGTCAGCCCTCCGCTTCGAGGAGCGCCACCGTGGCGTCGTCGTGAAAGCGCTCGCTGCCGGACAACACGTTGAGCCGCCGCTGGAGCGCATGGGGATTCGCCCCGAGCTCGCGCACCAGCTCCGTCACCCGCGGCCCCGCCCCGTCGAACCCATCGGTCATCACCGCCACCCGGCGCGCGTCGCCCGAGAAGTGCACCACCGGCGAAACCGCGCGGCCCACCAGCCCATAGGCGGCGTAGTCGGGGGCGTTGTCCGGCCCCGCGTCGAGCTGCACCACCACGTCGTCGCAGAGCACCGCGCCATCGCCAACACCGAACACCAGCACCTGGCCCCCGCGCGACACCGCGCAGAGGAACGTGAAGAGCAACGCGTGCTCCACCGTCTCGGCGCGGTCTCCGCTCAGCACCACCGCCAAGCGATCGAGCCACAACACCAGGGCGCGGGTCACCAGCGAGGCCAGCGCCTCATCGAGCGGTCGACCCTCCGCCGCCAACAGCGTCTCCCGCGCCAGCCACCGCGCTCCCGCCGCCGCGCCGATCTCCGACCGCGGCCCGCTCGAGCAACCGTCGGTCACCACCGCCACCTCGGTCGCCCCACGGCACGCAACCGCCCACGCGTCTTGGTTGTTGCGACCCAGCCGCACGTGCTCGCGGCCGATGACGGAGGCGCCGCGCATCATGTGCGTGGTCCTCCGAAGGCCTGCGCCGTGAGCGCATCGGCCATCGCCTGCGTCTGCGCCGACAACCCGAGCCGGAGATCAGTCGTATCCACCGCGCGCGCCTCGTCGAGCGGAGGCCGAGTGAAGGCCTTCTCCCCGCTCAGCTGCGCGTACCCGTCGGGCGGCGATTCCCCGACTTGCCCCACGATGCCGAAAGGCCCACGCGCACCTGGGAGTCGACGGAACACCACGGGGCGCCCCGGAACGCTCTGTTTGCCCGAGCCCGACTCGTTGCCGAACTTCATCGTCGGCCGCGAACCAGACTGCGACAGCTTGTAGACGGCCGACACCCTGTCGCGCGTCAGCGCCGAGCCCGAGGTCTGCGCCACCAGGTACCCGCCGTAGCCGTAGATCTGCGCCTCCGGAGCGATGCCGAGCTCGACCCGCAGCGCCTCGAAGCGGCGAGTCAGCGCCTCGTCGAAGCTGTCTTCCAGAATATGCACCGGCGACAACCCGCGCTCCTTCGCCAACTTCACCGCGTGCCGCAGCTGCGCCTCTTTGTCGCCGGAGTCGTAGCGAATCGAGTCGCGTGCCTCAGGGCGCTCCGCCATCACCGCGAAGGCCGCGGGCAACCCCGACGTCAGCGTGTCGAACGTGTCGAGCAAGAAGCTCGAGCGCTGGTGCCGCCGCTCCACCATCGCGCGAAACGCCGCGTCGTCGCTCTCGTAGCGCTGAATGTGCTCGTGGCCCATCGTGCCCACCGGAACGAGCCCCAACTTCCGCGCGCCCCAGGTGTCGCTGGTGCGGGTGATGCCCGCCGCCTTGCAGCCCTCGAGCGCCAGCAGGTGCTGCTCGAGGCACGTCGCCGCCCGGAGCCCGACCTCGAAGATGCGCGCGCCAGAGCCGGTGACCTCCACCAGCCGCTGCGCCTGGGCCTTCACCCGCGCCACATACGCTTCAGGATCAACCCGAAGCGCCGGCGCGCGCACCCCCACCGCGTCGAGCGTCTCCAACACGA
>JAEUJT010000377.1 GCA_016793525.1 Archangium sp.
CCTCGACGAACACCACCGCAGAAAAAAAAGCGCCCGTCGTCTCGGGGCCGGCCGAGGCGACGGGCGTCGGGGACTCCCCTATGGAGTTCCCTACCGGGGAATCTCTTGAGCAACCTGGGTGCCAGGGCATTTCGAGTGCCCCGTTCCTTAGGTTTCAATGAGTTAAGCCTTCCATCATGCGGCATCGACGCGCCCGATCATGACGTCGGCGTCGCGTACGTTCATGTGTGACAGCAGCGTACCTGCGGTTATTCGCCGAGCACCGAGCGAATGGTTTCGCGCATGGAAAACTGCGGAGACCAGCGGGCATCAGCCGTCCACCGGGCGCCGTCGACCATGCAGAGGAACTGAATGTGGTCGAGCTCCTCGGGCGGGTAACTGGCGAGGCGGTACTTGAAGAGGCGAGACAACACCGGGCGCGCCAGCAGGTGGGGCACAGGGAGTGTGCGGCGGCCGAGCTCGTCGAAGACCTTGGAGAGCGGCACCTGGCCGGGGCCGACCACGTTGTAGACGCCCTTGAGGCCCGGGGTGAGCGCGTGCACGAGCGCGCGAGCGACGTCGTCGACGTGAATGAGCTGCACCATGGGGTCGAAGCCGGCCATCACCCAGGGGCGTGCCAGGCGCAGGTAGTTCGACGGCGCGTTTTTGATGGCGGAGCCGACGATGTGCACCGGCCGCAGCACCACGGTCTCGGTGCTCGGCTGCTTCCAGAAGAAGCCGTGCGCGAGCATGTCGACCTCGATCAGATCTCGCACCGAGGGGAACCGCGAAGCGGCCATGAGCGGCGCGTCTTCGTTGAGGAAGTTCGAGTTGTCGGGCGATGGGCCGTAGACGTTGGCGCTCGACAGCACGACCACCTTCTTCACGCCGTACTTCGCGGCGCACTCCAACACCTTCATCGTGCCGAGCACGTTGAAGGCGTGGTGGTCTTCAGCGCTCATGCGCGGGTCGTGCATGATGCCCATGTGAATGACGGCCTTGATCGGCACCCGCCGAAACACGTCGTCGGTCTTCTTCTTGCGCACGTCGATTTGGAAGTGCTCGACGTCTTTCGGCTTGCCGACGAGGGGCCTGCGGTCGATGCCCACCACGCGCTCGGTGGTGTGGAGCCACTTGGTCACTACCCGCCCCAAGTTGCCGGAGATGCCGGTGAGCAGCACCGCCGGCCTGGTGTCTTCGGCGCTCACCAGAACACCGCTTTGCGCTCTGTGAGGCTCTGCTCGAGCATGCGCTGAATGGTGGCCTTCACCGCGGTGACTTTCTTCTCGAGCTCGGCGTCGTCGTCTTCGTGGCTGCCGGTGAACACGAGCGGCTCGCCGAAGGTGATGCGGTATTTGGTCGGCAGGGGCAGCGGTACCACCTGTGGCGTCACCGGCAGCACCGGCAGACCGACGAGCTTGGCGATGGAGGCCAGGTTGGTGAAGGCGGGCGCCTGCTCCTCTGCGCCGACGACAGACACAGGCACGATGGGGGTGCGCGTCTGCAGCGCCAGTCGCATGAAGCCCAACCCGAAGTCTTGCAGCTGGTAGCGCTGGGAATAGAGCTTCGAGATGCCCTTGATGCCCTCGGGGAAGACGAGAATCGCCTCGTCGCGCTCGAGCAGGCGCCGGCAGTTCTCGGGCGTGCCGACGATCTGCCCCACGCGGGCGAAGAAGGTCGAGACGAAGGGCAGGGTGGGCACCCATTTCTCCACCATGGCGCGCACGATGCGGGGCGGGTCGGCTTGGAGCAGCATCGCCACCGCGATCATCGCGCCGTCGGCGGGCAGCTGGCCGGAGTGATTGGAGATGAGCAGCACCCGGCCGCGGGGCACGTTCTCGAGCCCGCGCACCTCGCAGCGGAAGTAGTTTTGGTACAGCCAGATGAAGGGCGTGACCATCGACAGCGAGTAGTCGAGGTCGAAACCGAACGGGTCGACGCCATACTCCGCTGGGGGCCGCGTCGCCTCGAGCCGAGCGCGCAGCTCGTCAGTGGGTATCGGCTGCGTCCAGCGCTTCAACGTCTCGGTCCACCGGGCCATGGAGGGCCGCGAAGGTGTCAGAGAAGCGCCGCGCTGTCACCGAGGAGGCGCTAGGCTCCGCCAGATGCGCGCACGATGGACACGCTGGGCCCTCCTCGTCATCGCCGGCGCCGCGTGGGGCAAAGCGCCCGATGCGGGGGCGCCGCTCTCCGCCGCGGAGTGTACAGGCCTCATCGAGGCGATGATGAACGTGGCGGTGACCGAATCGCTCGCGTCAGACCCCGACGTGAAGCGCATGTCGCCGAGCGACCGCGCGGCCACCGAGAAGCTGGCGCGGCAGCAGGCGCTCACCGACCCCAAGCTCGACGACCTGAAGCGGGCGTGCCCGAAGCGGTACACGGCCGCGCAGCACGCGTGCATCGTCGCAGCGAAGTCGATGGCCGCCATCGACGGGTGTTCGAAGCCGCAGTGACTTACGGCGCGAGCTGGCGAAGCACGTCGTAGAGCTCGTCGACGGGGAACGCGGCGTCGCGCGCGCTGAGGTGTGCCGACGTGCCCGGGCCGAAGTCGGTGCTCGTCCAGCCGCTGGGCGTTCGCTCCACGACGGTGACCCGGGGCTCCGAGTGCGAGACAAGGACCACCGCTTCGAGGGAAGGGATCTGCTGGTACGCTGGGAGCTTCACGCTCCGGTCGTAGTCGACCGTCGACGGGCTCGTGACTTCGACGAGAATGGTCGGGTTGGTGATAGCGAGCCGATCGACCGTGGCGCGTTGAACGGGGCCGCAGACGAATGATGCGTCTGTGTACGTCGTGAGATCGGCCTGCTCGATGCGGACCCGTGCGTCGGAGTTCATTGGTGTGCAGCCACGAAGAACGCTCTCGAGGAGCCTGGCGACGCGGTAGCCCAAAGCGGCGTGCTCGGGAGTCCCGCCTGCCATGGCGTAGATGACGCCGTTCTGAAAATCGTGGCGCACGTCGCTGTCGCGCTCGATGACGAGATAGTCCTCGTAGGTGTAGTGCAACTGCCGCGCGGTGCTCATCTGGTGCTGAGGTTACCTCCAAAGCATGGGCCATCGCACCGTGACCCGCCCGAAATCGCGTTGACTTCACTCGGTCGCGGCCCTACCGAGCAGCACGATGTCTGACGCGGTGCAGTTGGTGGTGGAGGGCCTGCAGCCGGGGCGGCGGGTGCGCACGGTGGGGCTCTCCGGCGCGGCGCGGGCGTGGGTGCTCTCGCGCCTCCACCGCCAGACCAAGCGACCCCTCATCTGCGTGACGTCAGACGAAGATGCGGCCGACAAGCTCGCGGCCGATCTCGCCTTCTTTCTCGGCGGTGCGGGCAGCGCGCTCGAGCCGAACGTGGTGCGGCTCCCGGCCGACGAGGTGCTGCCGTGGGACGAGCTCGTGCCCGACTCGGCGGTGGTGGGCGATCGGTTGGGTGCGCTCTTTCACCTCAGCCAGGGCACGCGCTTCGCCGCGCTGGTGCTCTCCGCCCGCGCGCTGGTGAAGCGGGTGATGCCGCCGGCCACCATGACCTCGCTCTCCTGCGTGGTGCGCGCGGACCAAGACCATGGGCGTGACGCCCTCGCGCGCCGGTTGGCCGACATGGGCTACCGCAACGCACCGCTGGTCGAAGACTCCGGCACGTTCTCCGCGCGCGGCGACATTCTCGACGTCTGGCCCGCGCTCCACGACGCGCCGGTGCGGCTGGAGTTCTTCGGCGACACCATCGAGTCGATGCGCGCGTTCGACCCCGACACCCAGCGCACCTCGGAGCCGGTGACCTCGCTCACCCTCGCCCCAGCGCGGGAGCTGCTGCTCAACGACGCCACGAAGAAGGCCGCCGAGGCGTCCGTACGTGAAGCGGCTGAAGCGCAGCACGTGCCCACCTCGAAGGTGCGCGAGCGGCTCGAGCAGATCCGCGAGGGGCTCGCGGTGGCGGGGCTCGAGAGCCTGCTCCCCGGCTTCTTCCCCGGGGGGCTGGCGAGCGTCTTCGACTACCTCCGGCCGTGGGCGAACAACGCGGTGGTGTGGGTCGATGAGCCGGCCGCGCAGTCGCAGCTGCTCGACGAGCTGTACGTCGACATCTCCCGCAGCCACGCCGATGCGGTCGACCGCGCGGAGCTCACGTTGGGCCCCGAGGCGCATTTCCTCACTCGGGAGTCGATGGAGGCGGCGCTGGCGGAGCTGGCGGTGGTCGAGGGCGGCGGGCTCTCGCTCGACTCCGGGCGTGCCGACGATGAGGCGCCGATTCGCTTCGAGCTGCCCCAGACGAAAGAGCTCCGCGAGGCCATTCGCGCGCACCACGGCGAAGAGGGCGCGCTGGCTCCGCTGGTGGAGCGCCTCGAGCGCTGGCGCGACGAGTCGTACGCGGTGGTGGTGGGCTGCGGCACGGCGGGCCAGGTCGATCGGCTGAAGCGGCTGCTCACCGATCGCAACGTCGCCACCCGCGCCCACGAGGAGCCGCTCGGCGACCCAACCACTCTCCGCGACCCGGCGATTCGCGCGCACCTCTTCGTGGGTGAGGTCTCGGCCGGCTTCATCGACGCCGCGGCGCACGTGGCGGTGCTCAGCGACGAAGACATCTTCGGGGCGAGGGCTCGCCGCAAGGTGCGTCGGCGCAAGAGCGACGGGGCCGGGTTCGCCGCCAGCTTCCAGGATCTGAAGGAGGGCGATCTCTGCGTGCACGCGGAGTTCGGCGTGTGCCGCTACGCCGGCTTGGTGGCGATGCAGGTGAACGGCGTCGCCGCCGACTTTCTGATTCTCGACTTCGCGGGGCGCGACAAGATCTACCTGCCGGTCAACCGCATGCGGTTGATCTCCCGCTTCACCGGCGGAGACCCGTCGAAGATCACCCTCGACAAGCTGGGGACGAACAGCTGGGAGAAGAAGAAGGCCTTCGTCAAAGAGCAGCTGCTCAAGATGGCGGCCGAGCTGCTGCAGCTCTACGCGCAGCGTAAGGCGCACCCGGGGCACGCGTTCTCGTCGCCCGATCGCTACTTTCGACAGTTCGAGGCCGACTTCGAGTTCGAGGAGACGCCCGATCAGCTCAAGGCGATCGAGGCGGTCATCGCCGACATGCAGAAGCCCGAGCCGATGGACCGGCTGGTCTGCGGCGACGTCGGCTACGGCAAGACCGAGGTCGCGATGCGCGCGGCGTTTAAGGCGGTGCTCGACCGGAAGCAGGTCGCGGTGCTGGTGCCGACCACGCTCCTCGCGCACCAGCACTTCAACACCTTCAGGAAGCGCTTCGATGGCTACCCGGTGACCATCGAGGTCGTCTCGAGCCTGAAGAAGGCGAGCGAGGTGCGCGACATCGTGCGGCGCGCGCACGAAGGTCGCTGCGACGTGATCATCGGCACCCACAAGCTGCTCACGAGCGAGGTG
>JAEUJT010000378.1 GCA_016793525.1 Archangium sp.
GCATCGGCGCTGTCGTCGGCCAGCAGCCCTTCGGCGGGAGCCGCGGCTCGGGCACCAACGACAAGGCGGGCTCGCTGCTCAACCTCATTCGGTGGACGTCGCCGCGCACCATCAAGGAGACCTTCGTGCCCCCGACGCGCATCGAGTACCCCTCGATGGCGGCGGAGTAGGGTGGTAGTGTTGCAACTGCATGGCAACTGAAGTCACCCCGTCTCTCGACTCATTGAAGTCCACCATCCGGCAGGCAGGGCTCCGGAGTACCTCGCCGCGGCTGGCGGTGCTGCGCCGCTTGATGTCGACGGTGTCCCCCGTGTCGCACGGCGAGCTGGTCGACGCTTTGTCCGGCGAGGGGATGGACCGCACCACCGTGTACCGCAACCTGCTCGACCTGACCGAGGTGGGGCTGGTGCAGCGCACCGATCTCGGCGATCACGTGTGGCGCTTCGAGCTCAAGCGCTCGCGCACGGCCGGCGACGACGCGAAGCACCCGCACTTCACCTGCAGCGGGTGCGGCACCGTGTCGTGCCTCCCTGAGGTGACGCTCAAGGTGAAGCAGGGCAAGGGCGTGCCCAAGTCGTTGTCGCGGCAGAAGGTCGAAATTCAGCTCCGTGGGTTGTGCGATGCCTGCGACTGAGCGAATCACCGCCGGCACCGTGGCGGCCGAGTGCGTGGTGCACGAGCCGGCCAAGCCGACCACCCGCACCGAGGCCCGCACCCAGATCGTGGTGGGCCTCACCGCCGTCACCATGGTGGTCGAGCTCATCGTCGGCACGTTGACCCACTCCCTCGCGCTCACCGCCGACGGGTGGCACATGGCGACCCACGTCGGAGCGCTGGGGCTGACCGCGTTGGCCTATTGGTACGCGCGCACCCGAGCCAGGGAGGTGCGGTTCGCCTTCGGCACGGGGAAGATCTACGCGCTGGCCGGCTTCACCAGCTCTGGGCTGCTGGTGGCGGTGAGCATCTCGATGCTGATCGAAGGCGTCGAGCGCTTCATTCACCCCGAGGCCGTCGACTTCGCTGACGCGTTTCCGGTGGCGGTGCTGGGCCTGTTCATCAACCTGCTCTCGGCGGTGCTGCTCAACGTGAAGGAGCACGGCCACCACCACGCGCACGATCACTCCGGCCACGCGCACCACGACCATGATCACGCGAAGCACGACCACGAAGGGCACGACCACAACCTGCGCGCGGCGTACCTGCACGTGGTGGCCGACGCGCTCACTTCGCTGCTGGCCATCGGCGCGCTCGCGGCGGGCCGGTACCTCAACTGGGGTTGGTTGGATCCCGCGGTGGCGGTCGTCGCCTCGCTCGTGATCATGAAGTGGGGCTTCGGGTTGCTCCGCGATTCAGCGCTGCAGCTGATCGACGTCAGCCCCTCGCTCGAGCTGCGCGACAAGGTGCGGTCCGCGCTCGAGGGCTTCGCTGAGACGCGGGTGGTCGATCTCCATCTCTGGCGGGTGAGCCCGACGCAGCTCGCGTGTGTAGTGACCATCGACGCCCAGGTGCCCGGCCCGCTCGACGCGTACAAACAGGCCGTGCGTGCCGCGGTGCCGGTCGATCACCTCACCGTCGAGATCTGCCCACGCGGTACGGCGGCGCGGGTGGCATGAGCGGGACTCTCCACGACTGGCGGCTGCCGCTCGACGAGCCGATCTTCCACGCCATCAACGGCTACGAAAACGCGTGGCTCGAGGCCGTGTACGTCTCTGCCAGCTCGCGCACCTTCGGCATCAGCATGTTGGTGCTGGTCTCGTTGTGGGCGCTCTTCGCGCAGGGGCGACGGGCCTGGTCGACCCTGGTGCAGCTCGGGCTCACGGTGGTCTCGGTCGACCAGCTCGGCCACGCGATCGTCAAGCCCTTCGTCGGGCGCATGCGGCCGTCGTTCGCGTTGGACGTTGATGCGGTGCGGGTGCTCGCTCCGGCGGCGAACGTCGGCTCGATGCCGTCGCTCCATGCCGCCAACGCCTTCGCGGTGGCCACGGTGATGACGCTGGTGATGCCGCGGGTGGCATGGCCGCTCTACTTCATCGCCGCGTTGATCGCGGTCAGCCGGGTCGGCGTCGGCGTGCACTGGCCGTCTGACATCGCCGCGGGAGCGCTCTTCGGCAGCGCGGTCGGCGCCGGCATCGTGTTCGCCTGGCGCGCGCTGTTTCCCCACACGCCGGCCGCAGATCCCGCGAAAGACCCAGCGAACGGCTGAGGGCAAAAAAACACCCGGCGGAGGAGCGAACCCCTC
>JAEUJT010000408.1 GCA_016793525.1 Archangium sp.
ATGACGCCGCGGAGCGCCTGCGCCGTATCAGCCGACTTGGGCGCGGTGGTGGTCGTGTCGAATGACGAGAAGCCACCCAAGGGGAAAAGCACGCCGTACTGCAGCTGCGCGTAGAACCCGTCTTCTGTCTCGTAGCGGGCGCCGCCGTTGATCTCGAGGCCGAGGTTGTTGTCGGCGGTGATGGTGCCGTCGGCCGACGGCGTCGACTCGGCGTAGATGGCGCGCGAGTAGATGACCGAGGCGAAAGCGGTGAAGCCGGTGGTGATGCGGTAGCTCGCGCGCGGCTTGACGTAGATGCTGTCGGTGATGCCGCCCAGAATCTCGCGGTACAGAATCATGTCGACGCGGTAGTCGCGGTTGAAGCGAAACGCGCGCAGCGTGTTGTCGAGGCAGCCCGAGGCGTTGCAGGCGTACTGCGGCCCGTCGATGACGCCGGGAATGGGCGTGCCGTCAGCCGCGGTGCGACGCCGCGTGTAGTTGGGGTAGCCGGGGGCGTTGTCGCCCGAGGGGAAGGCGTCCTCGGCGGCGTTCTACAGGTCGCCGTTGAGCTGCTTGTATTCGCCCTGCTCCTCAGCGGCGAAGTGGCAGACGTCGAGCTTCTGGTTGCGGCCGGGGAGGCCCGCGGCGCCACCGGAGAGGGCGCGGTTCTCCACGCTGCCGAGCATCGCCACGAACTCGCCTTCGATGCGCCAGTTCTTGCGCTCAACCTTGGCCCACAGGTCGGGCATGAACAGGGCCGCGCGCCGGGGCACCCACCCGCTGCCTGCGCTGGTGCTCGCGGTGCCGTCTTCGGCCAGCGGCTGCGACAGCGTGTCGACCGCGTCGTTGCGCTGCACCCGGTAGGTGAAGTGCAGGCCGTAGTTGAACACCGTCTGCTCGCCGTCGAGCTTGGCCAGGCGTTCGGTGTCGGTGTCGCGCCGAGCCACCGCGAGAATGAAGCTGTGCGACTCGTCGGAGTTCGAGAGGTCGAACTGCTGCCCGCCCTCGGGCATGCGCGGCGAGAGCAAGCCCTCGACGTTGAAGTCCAACATCGGCGTCACGTAGAAACCGCTGAGCGGCTCGGCCACGAACATCACCCGGTCGACCGTGTCGCCCCAGTCGTTGTCGAGCCCGTTGCCGTCGTTGTGCAACACGCCCAGGCCCCAGTGGCTGCCCATGCGGCCGAAGCGCAGGTTGCCGATGGGCGTCGACACTTCGCCCCACAACCGCTTGAGCGAAATGGCGTCGGTGAGCGAGTTGATGCCGCTGCGGGGCGTGGCCTGGGAGTTCGAGAAGACGGAGAACTCGTTGCGGTCGTACCAGTAGCCGTTGGCGGCGTTGCGGCTGTACGCGTAGTCGGGCGTCGAGCCCCAGACGATGTTGTCGAGCGCGTCGACCTGCGCACGAATGCGCACCTCTTCAGAGACGTTGAGGGTCGGCTCGAAGCGAAAGCGCATGTTGACGCCGGCGTTCGTCTTCTCCGCGGCCGAGGTCGGCGACGTGGGCCACAGCGTGTACCCGGCGGGGTCGGCGGCGCGGCCGAGGTCAAACTTGTGGAACAGCTCGGGGCGCACGCGGAAGTAGCCGTCGACGGTGAAGAGCTCGAGCTTGCGCTTCTCTTCGACCCAGTCTTCTTGCCAGCCCTGCGAGACCGCCTGCGTCGCGAGTTGGGCCCGCATCTCCTGGCGCAGCTCCTTCACTTCTTGGCGGGCCGCGTCGAGATCTCGGCGGAGGGCG
This sequence comes from Archangium sp., assembly GCA_016793525.1. Next base: position 1,717 of record JAEUJT010000408.1, read on the forward strand.
TCGGCATCGACACCGCCATCTTGAGCCCACGCGTGCGCCGACAGGAGCGCACTGAGGACCAACGGGAGCGAGCGAGGCATGTTGGCGATCTCCACTTCGTCGAACGACTGACCGCGCGACGTACACCACTCACCCGGCGGCCCCAATGGGAAAAGACGCCTCTACGCGCGGACGACGCGGTGATTTCAGGTGGCTCAGCTCATTCGGTGAGCACCCATGTGTCACTCAGGGCAAGAAGGCCCAGCGCACGGTAAACACCGCCGCGTCGCTCGACGGGGGCGCCGAGCCCTGGAGGTCGCACGCCTCTTGGGCGCCCGATGCGCCGTAGTACCGGGTGATCTGCAGCTTCACATGCCGGCCGTCGGCAAGCTTCAGTACGAACACGTTGCCCGTCATCTGCAGGCACGACTGGAGGCGGAAGTATGGCGCCAACGCGACGTTGGGCGTCCCGAGCCCGGACCCGTCGGAGATGAGCTCGCAGCTCCCGGAATAGAAGTTCTCCGGCCTGAACTGGAGCCCGCTGGCGCTGGTGACGAGGTTCAACGTCACGCCCTCCGGGGCCTTGGCGACCTGCACGCACGACGGGCCGCCGTGGCCGCTGTTCGCGCGCACGATGGTGCGACGAAACGCCAGGTCCCAGTCGGTGGAAGTCATCGCCTGCGCGTCGTTGATTGCCACGCTCGCGAGCCCGGTGCTGGTGAAGTGCACGTAGATGAACGACTCCGTCGGGTTGATGCCACCCGCCCGCGCGTCGATGGTGCTGACGAAGGTGCCCGACGTGCCCGGCACGGTGCTGACCGCTCCGGTGGAGATGGTCGTCTTGTACTCGAGCTCGGTGCTGCTCTCTTCGAGGCACGGTGGGTTTTCTCCGCACGACGAACCGCCACCTCCTCCTGTGCCTCCGCCGGTCGAGCCGCCGCCGGTTGAGCCGCCAGCGCCGCCGCCGGTCGCGACCGCCGCCTGGCACAGGCCGAGGCTGCAGACTTGACCGAACTCGCATGCCTTGCACGAAGCCGCGACGCTGCCACACGCGGTGGTGGTGTTGCCGAGCTGGCACGCGCCGCTCGCGTCGCAGCAGCCGCTGCACGTGGTCGCGTTGCACGGCGCCCGCGCTTGACCACACGCTGGCGACATCGCGACGAGGGCGCCGAGGGCGATTCCGAGCACACTCCAGCTGGAGACCTTCATGCCGTGCCCTGCCGCAGTTCCGTCAGCACGCCGTGCGCGCCCTTGGGGTGCACGAAGGCGATTTTCGCGCCGCCGACGCCGATTTTCGGGGTCTCGTCGATGAGCTGCGCCCCTTTGGCCTTCAGCTCGCGGAGCGACGCCTCGATGTCAGGCACCTCGACGCAGATGTGGTGCAGCCCCTCGCCGCGCTTGTCGAGGAACTTGGCCACGCCCGAGGTGGTGGTCGTCGGGCAGATGAGCTCGATGCGCCCCAGGCCGTGCCCGAAGATGGCGGTTCGCACCTGCTGCTCGGGCACCTCTTCGAGCTCGGGCGGCGCGAAGCCCAAAATCTCGACGTAGTACTTCACCGCCACCTCGAGATCTTTGACGGCGATGGCGACGTGATCGAGCCCTTTGGCGCTCATGAACGGCTCCGTTTCTGTGGCTGGCAGGTAGGACACACGAACGTGGTGCGGCCGCCCTGCTCGAATTTTTGAATCGTCGTCTTGCAGGTGCGGCACGGCGTTCCCGCGCGCCCGTAGATGAGGAACGGGTTCTCGGCGCCGGGCTCTTCGACGTATTCGATCTCCTCGCCTTCTGACGTCTTGAGCGCAAACGAGATGGAGGCGTGAATGGCCTTGGCGAGCGACTTCCACTCCGCGTCGTCGAGTGAGCTGGGGGCGCGTGCGGGGTGCAGCTTGGCGCGGAAGAGCGCCTCGGCGGCGTGAATGTTCCCCAGGCCGGCGACGCGGTGCTGATCCATCAGCGCGACCTTGAGGCCTTGCTTCGAGCGACCCACCGCCTCTTTCAACTGCTGCCAGGTGAGCCCGTCGACGACTGGGTCGATGCCCAGCGCGGCGATGGTTGCGTTCGACGAAAAGTCGTGGCTCGAAATCGGCTCCATGCGGCCGAAGAGGCGAGGGTCGCGGAAGTGGATGACCTCTCCGGAATCCAACGCGAAGCGGGCGCGCGAATAGGGCTCGTCGACGCCGGCTTTTCGCTTCACGAACTTGCCCGTCATGCCCAAGTGGGCGACGAGGCCTTTGCCGTTCGAGAACGTGAGCACCAGGTATTTGCCGCGGCGCGAGGCCTTCTCGAGCTTCCCCTTCAGCGCGCGAAAATCAGCGACCGAGGCGCCGCGAAAAGTGCGGGCCTTTGGGTCGGCGTCGGCGGAGACGAGCGTGCGACCCGAGAACCAGGTCTCGAGCGAGCGGCGGGCATGTTCGACTTCAGGGAGCTCCGGCATGCGGCGCGATGTAACGCCGCACGTGGAGAAAAGAAATCGGTGTGCTAGCGCCCTCCAGACGATGGCTGACGAGGTGCCGTACTGGGTGTTGATTTCGGTGCTCTTCAGCTCGTTCCCCATGACGCAGCGGCTCGCGATGGCGATTCACCGCGTCGCGTTCGAGCTCCACACCCATGGGCAATCGGTCGGCTTGGTCGAAGACGGGCTCGCGCAAGGCCAGGTGCGCCGCGTGGGCACCGAGGCTGCCATCGGCACCATCACCGGGCCGGTGTTCGAGGCCGAGCTCGAGACCGAGCGCGGCAAAGGGGAGGTGCGGTTCCTGCTCACCCGGCAAGGCCTCGAGCTGATGGAAGCGCAGCGCGACGCAGCACCTCCGACTCCGCGCGGGTTGATGAACTGAGACAGCAGCGTCAGCGCGCCAGGTAGTGGCCGTCGCCATCGCGCGCGACTTCGTGAAACCCGATGCGCTGGAACTCGGCCAGGGTCGCCGACGTGCGCCGCTCGTCGTGGGGATCCATGAAGATGGCGCGGTTGATGGCCGGTGTCTGGGCCGCGAGCTGGAAGCAGCCTTCGCCGGGGTAGTCGCAGGTGCACCACAGATGCTCCGGGTGCGGCGTTCGGTCTTTCGCGCCGAAGACGGCGTTGGAGCCTCCGGCGTAGAAGTCGCCGCCTGCGCCCCAGAGACCTTCGTTCATGATGATCAACCCCGTGCCCTCGCGGCTGGCGCGAACGGTGAGCCGGAACAGCTCGGGCCGCTGCGGGGTGAAGCCCGTCGGCTGCACCAACAACACGAGTGTTGCCACCACTCCGGCGGTCAGCACCACCGCGTGCAGCGCCGCGCGCTTGCGCTTGAAGACCTCGTCGATCCACACGCCGGCGGCCGGGGCTGCGGTCACGGTCAGCACCACCAACGCCGGGTAGAGAAAGCGATCTTCCTTGTGCGGGGTCAGGCTCACTGCGGCGACGTACGCAAGCGACGACCCCAACGGGAGCCACGCCCGGAGCGCCGGGAGCTTTCGCCACAGCAGCAGCGCGGGCGCCGCGGGGACGAAGAGCCGCACCAGGTAGAACCACGCCGGCTCGGCACCGAACTGCTGCGAGGCCTTGCCGCTGACGAGGTTGTAGTCGACGTATTCGAAGAGCGAGTGCCACCAGCCGCCGAAGCGCGGGGTGGGCAGCGAAGCGCCCCAGGTGACGCGGTCGAGCACGCCGAGCCCGAGGGCTGCCAGCGCGCCTCCCGCGATGCACCACGCGAGCACGCTGAAGCGGCGCATCACGGCGAGCAGGAGCAGCGCGGGAATGATGAAGGCCGCCGTGCCGGGTCGGGCGATCTGCGCCAGGCCGAGCAGAAGGCCTCCGACGAACGCCGGGCGCATCGACGGAGCGGTGGTCGCCGCATCGAGCCGCTCGAACGCGCACACCAGCAGCGCCGCCGACAGCGACTCGCTCATGGTGCGGCCGGCGAAGAACAGCACCAGCGGGTACGTGCCGACGACAGCGACCGCCCACCCCGCTGCTTTCGCCTCGATGCGCCGCGCCGCGAGCTGCCACGTCGCCCAGAGCATCGCGCCGTGCAGCATGAACTGGGGAATGGCCACCGCGACCCGCCGCGCCTGCACGTCGGTGACGCCCAGCGCCGCACTCAGCTTCAGCATGCCCGCGAAGAGGCCGGGAATGGCCCAGTTGCGCAGGCCGACGTCC
>JAEUJT010000428.1 GCA_016793525.1 Archangium sp.
TCGCGGTGAATGAACATCACCACGTCGGCGTCTTGCTCGATCGCGCCCGACTCGCGGAGGTCGGAGAGCATCGGCTTGCCGCCCTTTCGCTCCTCGACTTTTCGGTTCAGCTGACTGAGCGCGATGATCGGCACGTCGAGCTCTTTGGCCAGCTGCTTGAGCGCGCGGGAGATTTCGGAGACCTCGAGCTGCCGGCTCTCGACCTTGCCCTTCTGATGCATGAGCTGGAGGTAGTCGATGATGATCAACCCGAGCGATGGCTCTTTTTGCTTCAGACGCCGGGCCTTGGCGCGCAGATCGAACGACGACAGGCCACCGGAGTCGTCGATGAAAAACTTGAGCGAGAACAGCTCGGCCGCCGCTTGCTGAATGCGCTCTTCGTCGGCGGGGGAGAGGCGCCCGCCACGCAGCTTCTTCATGTCGACGCGCGCGTGGGTCGAGAGCAGGCGAGTCACCAGCTGCAGCGAGGGCATTTCGAGCGAAAACACCGCCACCGCGCGCTCTTCTTTGGCGGCGACGTTGAGGCCGATGTTCATGGCCAGCGACGTCTTGCCGATGCCGGGGCGCGCCGCGAGGACGATCAACTCGCCGCCGTGGAGGCCGGTGAGCTGGTTGTCGAGATCGACGTAGCCGGTGGCGGTGCCGGTGATGCCGCTGGCGTTCTTCTTCATCTTGTCGAGGAGCGAGAGCGCCGGCTCCATCAACTCGGCCATGGCGATCAGATCGCCTGTGCGCCGCTTCTCCGCGATCTGAAACACCTTGCGCTCGGCTTCGTCGAGCAGCTCGAGTACCTCGCCGGTCTCTTGCGACGCGAGCTCGTAGATCTCCCGGCCGGCGACGGAGAGGAGCCGGCGCGTCGCCTGGTTCTTGATGATCTTCGCGTAGTCGACCGCGTTGTTGCTGAACGGCACCGTCTGGTCGAGCTGCGAGAGGTACGTCGGCCCACCCACGCCCGCCAACTGGCCTTTCGTCTTCAGCTCTTCAGAGATGGTGAGCGGGTCGACCCGCTCTTGCCGGCCGTCGAGGGTCAGCATCGCCTGGAAGATCAGCCCGTGCGCCTGGTTGGCGAAGTCGTCGGCGATGATCACCTCGGCCACGTCAGACAACACCCCGTTGTCCATGATGATCGCGCCCAGCACCGCGCGCTCGGCGGCGAGATCTTCGTACTGACGGGGCTGCAGGGCGACGCTCATGAACGACTCCAGACCGGAGAGACGACTCGGGCCGTGCCCACCTTACGGTTCGGCACGGCCCGGTCGAAAGACACTGCGCGGAGGCTTTAGGCCTGCGCTTCGCCCTTCACCGTCACCGCCACCGTCGACTGCACGTCACGGTGCAGACGCAGCTCGACGTTGAAGGTGCCCACCGAACGAATGGGGTCGACCAGGTGAATGAGCCGGCGGTCGATCTTGTGGCCAGCCGCCGCCAGCGCTTCGGCGATGTCGAGCGCGGTGACCGAGCCAAACAGCTTGTCTTGGTCGCCCACCTTGCGGGTGATCGTCACGGCCACGTTCGACAGCTTCTTCGCCGTCTCTTGCGCCACACCCTTGAGCTTCTGGTGCCGAAGCTCGATCACCTGCTTCTCGTGCTCGAGCTGACGCACGTTGGCGGCGCTGGCCAACATCGCCAGGTTGCGGGGGAGCAGGTAGTTGCGGGCGTAACCGTCTTTGACGGTCACCATCTCGCCCGACTTGCCAACGTTGTACACGTCTTCACGGAGAATGATCTTCATGGCGCGTTACCCCGTGACCACGATGTAGGGAATCAGCGCGAGGCCGCGGGCCATTTTCACGGCCTTGGCGACAGAGCGCTGGTGCTTGGAGCAGTTGCCCGAGATGCGGCGGGGAATGATCTTGCCGCGCTCGGTGACGAAGTACTTCAACGTCGACTGATCTTTGAAGTCGACCTTCGCCGTGTTGGGCTCGGCGCAGAATCGGCACACGCGACGGCGCGAAAACCCACGCCCTCCGCGCTTCTCGTCGTCGCCGCCCTTGTCGTCCCGCTTCTCTCGCTTCTCGAAATTGTCTCGCATGGTTCGCTCGCTCAGTCCCGGGGGCCGTCGTTGTCGTAGAAGCCACCACCCTCGAAGTCGCCGCCGTCATCACGCTCGGCGCCGCCGAAGGGCTTGTTGTCGTCGACGTCGCCCGACAGCTTGACGTCTTCAAGCGTCGGCCGCGTCTCGGGGTCGATGTCGTCGGCCAGGCGCTTCGAGAGGAAGCGCGAGACCTCGTCGTAGTTGCGCAGGTTGCGCTCGAGCTCGGCCACCGCGTTGGAGCCGGCCAGGTAGTGCGCGTGCACGTAGATCGCCCGGGGCTGCTTGGCGACGGGGTACATCGTCTTCTTCTTGCCCCAGATGGTGAAGCGCAGGAACTTGCCGCCGTCGCGGTTCACGATCGTGCGAACGCGCTCTTTCACCTTCTCGACACTGTCATCGGTGAGATCGGGCTTCACAAGGAAGACCGTCTCGTATTCGCGCAGCTTCGCTGCGCGCTTGGTTGCTTCTGCCATGGTGTTGCCCCTTGGGTTCTGCCCGGCACGAACGTGACGAGCGGGGTGTGCGCCAGGGCCCAATGCCCCGGAGCGTGAAGGGGCCGGCCCTTAGCGGTGCCTCGCCGAGGTGTCAAGGCTCCGCGCCACTGGCAACGCTTTGAAATGCGGGGTGTTTTCACGGGCCGGGCCGGTGTGGTAGGCGCGCGCACCTTTTCTCTTCGAAGTCAGGAGTGCCGCACTCATGCAAGCCCGTCCGCTGGCGTTGGGACTCTCGCTGCTGGCCGTTCAAGCCGCCGCGCAAGTCGGTGACCTCGATGGAGGCGCACTGCCGGTCGCGCCGCGCACCGCGGAGACAGGGGAGAGCGCACCAACTCTCCAGCGCGAGAGCGGCTTGGCGGTCGAGCTCGGCGACAGCAACGCCACGCCCGACGCAGGGGTGACCGAGGCAGAGGTGCCCGCTCCGGCGCCGGTCGCGACGCCGTCGACCTTCGCGGTGTCGGCGTCGATCAAGGCTTCGGTCCGCGCGTCGTATCAAGGCGCCACAGAGTTTCCGCTCGACTCGACGCTCGACCCGCTCACTGTGGCGCCACTGCTGACCCGGGTTCGCGCCTCGCCTGAAGTGCACCTCGGGGGCTTCGGTCTGATCGCCGAGGCCGATACCGCGACGGGCGCGATTCTCGGCACGCCGTCGGCGACGTTGGTGGGCACGCGCGTGCCGTACCCTCCGATTTCTCCGCTCGAGCTGCGCAAGTTGTACCTCGAGTACAAGTGGGCGTCGGGCGCGTTCCGGGTCGGCCAACAGACGATGAACTGGGGCCTCGGGCTCTTGGCGAACGACGGCGCGAAAGACCCGGAGGCCGGCGACTTCGGCCAGCAGCACTTCGGCAACTTGTCGTACCGCGCGCTGTTGGCGGTGCGCCCGTTCTACAACTGGGGCGGTCGGTGGAAGGCGTTCGAGACCGCTTTCGCCGCCGATCTGGTGGTGCGCGACAACTTCGGCGAGTTCGCCAAAGACGACCGCGCGTTCCAGGGCGTGCTCGCGGTGCGCTTCGCGAAAGACACCGAAAATCAGTTCGGCGTGTACGCGGTCTACCGCAACCAGCGAAACATCGCGGTGACCGACGGCGGCAAGGCCACCGACGTGGTGGTGGTGAACCTGGCCGGCAAGTGGGAGTTCCTCAAGCGCCGCGACCGCGAGCTCAAGCTCGGGCTCGAGGCGGTCACGATCAACGGCACCACCACCCAGGCGCGCAGCGACAACGCGGCGCTGCTCGGCGTGCACCAGTTCGGCGCGGCGGCGAAGGGCGCGTTCCGCATTCGCCAGACGACACTGCTGCTCGACTGGGGCTACGCCTCCGGCGATCAGAACCCCGGCGACGACCAGATCCAGAACTTCCGTTTCGATCGCGACTTCAAGGTCGGCCTCGTGCTGTTCGAGCAGGTCATGGCGTACCAGTCGGCCCGCGCCGGCGTGCGCGCGTCAGACCCGAACCTGGTGGGCGTGGCGCCCGAAGGCGCTGACCTGCTCGGCACCGCCGGCAGCGTGACCGGCGCCTGGTACATCTTCCCGCGCGTGAAGCAGGCCATTCGGCCCTGGCTCGACGTCTACGGCGGCCCGCTCTTCGCGTTCGGCACCGCGCGCTTGGCCGACCCGTTCAACAGCCGCATCGGCGGTGGCCAGGCCGTCAACTCGCTCGGCGGTCGCCCAGGTCTCTACATGGGCACGGAGATCGACGTGGGCCTCCAGGCGCGCTTCCACCCGGTGGAGGAACTGCTCCTCTCGGTGACGGGGGAGGGGGGCTTGTTCCTCCCAGGTGACGCGTTCAGATTGCCCGCCGGCGGGCTCATGGCGCCGGTCGGTTTCGGGCGCGTTCGATTGACGGTGGCGTTGTGATGATTCGCAAGGAGCAACTGATGCTGAAGCAACTCGTGGTGGTGTCGTGCGTGGTGGTGCTCGGCAGCTGTGCGGCGCCCGAAGGCAAGGGGCTGATGGCCTCGCCCGAAGGCTCCGGCGCGCAGGTTCGGTTCGACCCGTTCCACCGGCCGCTCCCTGAAATTCCGCTGCCGAACGACTTCGCTACCCGCTTCGACGCGTCGTCGCCCACCAAGCGCCGCATCAACGCCTCGACGCTCGCCCCAACTGAGTGGGAAAAGGCCGCGCGCACCGAGATCGACGCGCTCGACGGTTGGGGCACGTACCAGACGGTGTCGGTGGGCTTCGACAAGCCGCTCGACCTGCTGAACATCGTGCGCCGCCACCAGCGCGACGACTACGACCCGTCGAACGACGCGGTCTACGTGGTCGACATCACGGCCGACTCGCCCGACTACTGCCAGCCGATGCCGCTCGACATGGGCGAAGGGAACTTCCCGCTCACGCTGGAACGCCCAAATTACTACCCGAACGATCGCAACGGCGATCAGTGGA
>JAEUJT010000472.1 GCA_016793525.1 Archangium sp.
TCATCGGCACCGTGGTGGCGCCAACGGTGCGTGAGCGCCTCGCCGCCGCTGCGTGAACGTCGAGCCAGCCAGGGTCGGGGCGGTGCTACGTTCGCCTCGTGCCTGACGAGACACGCCAAACCAGCCGGTTGCGGGCGCTGGCGGAGTCGTCGCAGCTCTTCGCGGAGGCGAGCACCGACCTCCCACGGCTGTTGGGGCTCATCGCACGCCGCTTTGCGGAGCTGATCGGCGAGGCCACCAACATTCGGCTCATCGAGGGCGACGCGCTGGTGCCGGTGGCGACGTACCACCCCGACCCGACGATCAACGCGTACCTGCGCGACTTCCACGATCAGACACCGCTCAAGGTCGGAGAGGGCATCTCGGGGCACGTGTTGGCGACGGGCGAGCCGTATTACATGCCCGAGCTCGACCTCGAGAAGCTCAAGCAGCGGCTCGCGCCCCGCTTCGTTCCCATCTTCGAGAAGACGGGCATCACCGGCATGATCGTGGTGCGCCTCCGAGCGCGCGGCATCAACCTCGGGTACCTGTCGCTGTTCCGGGTCAGCGCCTCGCGCCCGCCCTACACCACCGACGACCTGCTCCTGGTTCAAGACCTGGCCGATCGCGCGGCGCTCGCCATCGACACCAGCCAGCTGGTCGACGGCCTCGAGCGCCGGGTCGCCGAACGCACGCTCGCGCTCGAGACGTCGAACCGCGAGCTCGAGGCGTTCGCGTTTTCGGTGTCGCACGACCTGCGCTCTCCGCTTCGGGTCATCGACGGCTTCTCGCGCATGCTCGAGGAAGATCACGGCGCCCTGCTCAATGCCGACGCCCGGCGCGTGCTCGAGGTGATTCGCCACAACACGCGGCACATGAGCCACCTCATCGAGGACCTTCTCCGGCTGTCCCGGCTCGGCCATCGTGCGATTCACCCCCTGACGGAGATCGACATGCGCGAGGTGGTCGAGCGCGTGTTGGCGGGCCTTCGAGCCACGAACCCCGAGGTCGCCATCGAGGCGCGAATCGGCACGCTGCCGAGGGCCATCGGCAACGCCGAGCTGTTGCACCAGGTCTGGGTCAACCTGCTGGGCAACGCGGTGAAGTACTCGCGGCGGAGGCCGGTGGCGGTGGTCGAGATCGAGGGCGCGCGTGACGGCGGAGAGCTCCGCTACACGGTGAAAGATCACGGCGCCGGCTTCGACCCGCAGTTCGCCGACAAGTTGTTCGGCGTGTTCCAGCGGCTCCACAGCGACAGCGAGTTCGAAGGCACGGGCGTCGGCCTCGCGCTGGTGCAACGAATTGTCACGCGGCACGGCGGCCGAGTCTGGGCCAAGGGCCAGATCGACGAAGGCGCGACGTTCGGCTTCGGCCTCCCCGAGCACGGCCCAGATCGGGTCCTTCGCTCCGATTCGGTCCACTGAGGCGTTCAGCGCATCGGGTGGCACCAGCGGCGGTGCGGTGGCCACGAGTGACGTGTTCTGGCCGACGAACCGGAAGCGTGTGCACGAGCGGAGCGCGCCAAGTACCCTTGCGGCGTGAGCACGCCCGCTGAGCTGCCCTCGACGCACCGGCCCTCCAGGCGCTGGGTGGGCATCGCGCTGGTGACCGCGGTGGTGGTGCTGCAGCACGTGGCCATCTCCATCACCAACCGAGATCTGGGCCGGCTGGTCTCGGTGCTGCTCATCTTCGCCTTCGAGATACCGATCCTGTTCCTCGGGTTGAACACGCTGTTCGGCTGGGCGGGCCGCCGTGGGCTCAAGTCTCCGGCGGTGGTCGGCCTGGGCATGGTGCTGGCGGGCACCATCGGCGCGGTGGCGGGCGCGTTGTTCTGGGTGGTGGCGGAGCGGTGGCCCGAGCTGCAGCTGCACGTCAGCAGCACCCAGCCGGTCGAGCTGCCGCGTATGGTGCTGTTCGGCTTCACCCAGGCGCAGAGCCACTTCGGTTTGTGGACGCTGGCGTACGTGCTGCCGCTGGCGCTCGAAGACGCGCAGCTCCGAAAGTTGGAGGCCGAGAAGCTGCGCAGCCTCGCCGAGCTGAGCCAGCTGCGCGCGAACCTCGAGCCGCACTTTCTGCTCAATACGCTCAACGCCATCGCCGGCCTGGTGACAGAAGATCCACGTGAAGCGCGGCGGCTGCTCGCGGCGTTGGGCGACTTGCTCCGTGATGCGCTGCGCGACGCAAACGAGCTCCAAGGCGTGGGCGCCCAGATGACGTGGCTCCAGCGGTACGCGGCGATTCTCGAGGCCCGGCACCGCGGCGATCTCACCTTCTCGTGGGACATCGCGCCCGACGTGGCCGACGTGCAGCTCCCTCGGCTGCTGCTCCAGCCGCTGGTGGAGAACGCGGTGAAACACGGCGCGCTCAAGCGAACCAGCCTCGGCCACGTGTCGGTGCGGGTGGCCTTGGGCGCGGGAGGAACGACGTTGGTGTGCGAGGTCTGTGACGATGGGCCGGGCTTCGTCGGAGAGCCGGTGCGCGAAGGCGCCTTCGGGCTGCAGTCGGTGCGGCGCCGAATCGCGCTGCGCTACGGGGAGCACGGCACGCTTTCACTCGCCTCGACCGCCGAGGGGACGCGCGCGCTGGTCGAGGTGCCCTTATGAGCGACCGGCTCCTGCGCTGCCTGGTGGTCGAAGACGAGTGGCCCGCGCGCAACTACCTGGTCGAGCTGCTCCACGCCTCGAAGTTGGCCGAGGTGGTGGGCGCGGTGGCGACGGTGGAGGAGGCGAACGAGGCGCTCACGTCAGCGGCGATGTTGGGGGTCGACGTGGCCTTCGTCGACGTGCAGCTCTCTCGCAACCAGGGCAACCGCGCGGGGCTCGAGCTCGCTCGGCAGCTTTCGGCCCAGGCGGGCCCAACGCGCATCGTGTTGGCCACCGCCTTCGAGGAGCACGCGCTCGAGGCGTACCAATTGGGCGTCGCCGACTACCTGCTCAAGCCGTTCAGCGAGGAGCGCGTGGTGCAGTGCCTGACGCGGCTCAAGCAACGCCAGCGCGCACCCGCCTCGGGCGCGGCGAAGATCGTGGCGCGACGGAAGCGCAACCTGGTGTTCCTCTCGCCCGACGAGGTGTGGGCCTTCGAGGCGGCCGATCGGCTCACCTTCGTGCACACCCGCCACGGCAAGTTCGACATCGACCTCTCGCTGGCCGCCATCGAGCTGGCCTTCGGGGCCGGCCTCGAACGTGTGCACCGCAACTGGCTGGTGAACGTCGCGCACGTGAAGGAGCTCGAGCGCGACTCGGCGGAGACCACCCTCTTCGTCGGCGACGGCGTGGCGGGCGAAGGCGCCGGTATTCACGTGCCGGTGTCGAGAGACAGAGCCCAAGAGGTCCGCGAGGCCCTGCTCGAGCGCGCGACCGGCGTGCGGCGCGGGTAACGGGCCGCTCGACTGGTGCTCCCCCTGCCCCGGCTCGTCACCCGGAGCGCCCGGCTGGTCGGAACCTCCCTTCAGGTCGGGCCGTCGCCCAGTACATCGAGGCATCGTGTTGATGTTCGTCACCGCCGCGCTGCTGGCCCAAACGACTCCGCCGGCCTTGAGCTTGGCTGAAGCGGAGCGGCGCACGCTGGAGCACCAACCGGCAGTTCGCCAGGCGCACGCCAACGCGGCGGTTTTCGATGCGCGCTCGGATCAAACGATGGCGCTGCTGCTGCCGAGCATCAACGCGTCGGCGCAGTTCACCCGCTCCCACGGCTCGTTCTCTCGCGGCGGCAGCGCGGCTGGCGGCGTCGTCACCGGAGGCACCACCAATTTCATGTCCATCGGCGTGAGTGGAACGCAGACCCTGTGGGACTTCGGCGCAATCGAGCGGCTGCGCGCGTCTGACAAGACGGTCGACGCGGCGAAGGCCACCGAGCGGGCGGTGACGCTGCAGGTGCTGCTCACCACGCGGAGGGCCTTCTTTGCCACCCAAGCCACCCGCGCGCTGGTGCACGTGGCGAAAGACGCGCTCGAGAATCAGCGCACCCACCTCAACCAGATCGACCAGTTCGTGAAGGCGGGGCTGCGCACCGGCATCGACCTGGCCCAGACGCAGACGCTCGTGGCCAACGCCGAGCTGCAGCTGGTCAACGCGCGCAACGCGTACCGGTTGGCGAGGGCGCAGCTGCGGCAGGCCATCTCCGACCCGTCGCTCGGTGACTTCGAGGTGGCCGACGACTCGCTGCCGCAGACTCCGCGCGAAGACGAGGAGGTCGATGTCTTGGTGCGGCGCGCGCTCGACAACCGCCCAGAGCTGAGCAGCGTGAGGCATCAACTCGAGGCGCAGTCGCTCACGGTGCGCGCCCAACACAGCGGCTACATTCCCACGTTGGTCGCGAGCGGGGCGGTGTCGGAGGCGGGTACCTCCCCCGACGCGCTGGGCCTCAACTGGAGCTTCGGCGCGGCGCTCTCGTGGAACCTCTTCGCGGGGGGGCTCACCGCGGCGCAGGTACGCGAGGCCCGGGCCGCCGGCGACGCCGTGCAGTCGCAGCTCGAAGCGCAGCTGGTGCAGGTGCGGGTCGACGTGGAGACGGCGCGGCTCACCGTCGAAGATCAACGCAGCGCGATCTCCGCGGCGACGACCGCCGTGAGCGCCGCGAAGGCCCAGCTCACGCTCGCGGAGGGCCGCTACACCCAAGGCGTCGGCAGCGTGCTCGAGCTGAGCGACGCGCAGATCTTGGCGACCACCGCCGCCGCCCAACTCGTTCAAGCGAACCTCGCGCTGTCGACCGCGCGGGCCCAGCTCGCAGCCGCCCTCGGAGAGATGCCATGATCAAACGAATCGTCATCGCGGTGATCGCGTTGAGCGTCATCGGCGTGGTGGCGCTGCGCCTCCGCGAGTCGAGCGGCGATGGCGCGTCGGCCAAGGGGGCCGCACCCGAGCGCAAGGTCCCGGTGCAGGTCGAGGCCGCGGTGAAACGCGACGTACCGATCATTCTCGAGGGCCTCGGCACCGTGACCCCGCTCGCCACGGTCACCGTACGCAGCCGAGTGGACGGGCAGCTGGAGAGCCTCTCGTTCACCGAGGGCGGCCCCGTGAAGCGAGGCCAGCTCTTGGCGCAGATCGACCCACGCCCGTACCGCATCGCCGTCGCCCAGAGCAGCGCCACCCTCGAGCGCGACCTCGCCCAGCAGCGCAACCTCAAGCTCACGCTCGAGCGCTTCACCGATCTGCGCCGGCAGAACCTCGTGCCGCAGCAGCAGGTGGACGATCAACAGACGCTGGTCGACCAAGCCGGCGCCACGGTGGGTATGGATCAAGCCGCGGTCGACAACGCCAAGCTGCAGCTCGACTACACCCGCATCACGTCACCCATCGATGGCATTGCGGGCATTCGCCAGATCGACCCCGGCAACCTGGTGCGAGCGAGCGACGCGACGGGCCTGGTGGTGTTGACCCAGCTCGACCCGATCTCCGTGGTCTTCACGCTGGCGCAAGACGAGCTGAGCCGGGTGTCGAACGCGTTTTCGCAGGGCCCCCGGCAGGTGGAGGCCTGGTCGCGCGACGGGCGCACGCTGCTGGCGACGGGCGAGCTGAAGGTCATCGACAACCAGATCAACCTCACCACCGCGAGCCTGCGGCTCAGGGCGCAGTTCGACAACTCAGACCGGGCGCTCTGGCCCAACCAGTTCGTCAAGGCGCGGCTGCACGTGGAGTCGAAGCAGAACGCGCTCGTGGTCTCAGCCTCGGCCGTGCAGCGCGGGCAGCAAGGCACCTTCGTGTACGTGGTGGGCGCCGATCGCACCGCGCAGCTCAAGCCGGTGGAGGTCGACTTCATCGAGGGCAGCGTGGCGGTGCTGAAGAGCGGCATCGCGCCCGGAGAGCTGGTGGTGATCGACGGCCAGGCGCAGCTCAAGCCTGGCGCGGCGGTCGATCCCCGGCAGGCCGGCGGCGGGAAGCAGGTGGCTGACGCGCGCACCGGTGTCGCCCCATGAACATCTCCGAGCCCTTCATTCGGCGGCCCGTCGCGACGACGCTGCTGACGGTCGGGCTGCTGCTCTCGAGCATCGTGGCGTTTCGCGCGCTGCCCGTCGCCGCGCTGCCCCAGGTCGACTACCCCACCATCGTGGTGTCGACGTCGCTCCCTGGGGCGAGCGCAGACACCATGGCCTCGGGGGTGACGACCCCGCTCGAGCGGCAGTTCGGCCAGATGCCGTCGCTCAACCAGATGACCTCGGTGAGCAGCCAAGGCACGTCGCAGATCACGCTTCAGTTCGAGCTCGACCGAGGCATCGACGCGGCGGAGCAAGACGTGCAGGCGGCCATCAACGCGGCGACCAGCGTGCTGCCCCGCTCGCTCCCGGCGCCGCCGACGTACAGCAAGAGCAACCCCGCCGACACGCCGATTCTCACGCTCGCACTCACCTCGACGTCGCTCTCGCTGCGGGAGGTCGCGGACCAGGCAGACTCGATCCTCGGGCAGAAGATCTCCCAGGTGCCTGGCGTGGGCCTGGTGGCGCTGAGCGGGGGCCAGAAGCCGGCGGTGCGCGTGCAGGTCGACCCGCAATCGCTCGCGGGAACAGGGCTCACCCTCGAAGACGTGCGAACCGCGCTGGTGGCGGCGAACGTGAACCAACCCAAAGGCACGCTCGACGGCGCGCGGCAGGCGTACACACTTGCGGCCGACGATCAGCTGACCAACGCGGAGTCGTTCAAGCCGGTGGTGCTGGCGTGGAAAGACGGCGCTCCCGTTCGGCTGCGCGAGGTGGCCACCGTCATCGACGGCGTGGAGAACGACTCACTCGCGGGCTGGGCGAACACCTCCCGCGCGGTGATCGTCAACGTGCAGCGACAGCCGGGCGCCAACGTGATCCAAGTGGCAGACCGGGTGAAGGCGCTGCTGCCTCAACTCCAAGCATCGCTGGCGCAAGGCCTCAAAGTGACAGTGCTGTCAGATCGCACGGAGACGGTGCGTGCCTCGGTGGAGGACGTGGAGTTCACCTTGGTGATCACCATGGGCTTGGTGGTGCTGGTGATCTTCGCGTTCTTACGGAACGTGCGGGCCACGCTCATTCCCGCGGTGACGGTGCCGCTCTCGCTCGCCGGCACCTTCGGGGTGATGGCGCTCATGGGCTTCAGCCTCAACAACCTGTCGTTGATGGCGCTGACCATCTCCACCGGCTTCGTGGTCGACGACGCGATCGTGATGCTCGAGAACATCGCCCGCTACATCGAGGAGGGCGATTCCCCGCTCGACGCGGCGCTCAAGGGCGCGAAGCAGATCGGCTTCACCATCATCTCGCTCACGGTGTCGCTCGTGGCGGTGCTGATTCCCCTGCTGTTCATGGGAGGGCTCATCGGCCGGCTGTTCCGCGAGTTCGCCATCACCCTGAGCGCGGCCATCGCGGTGTCGGCGGTGCTCTCGCTGACGTTGACGCCGATGATGGGCGCGGTGCTCTTGCGCCCGGAGCGACCGTCGGCGGAGCGGGGGTGGCTCTTCTACCTCTCCGAGAGCGCGTTCGATGGAATGCTCGCGGCGTACAAGGCAGGCCTCGGCTGGGTGCTCAACCACCAGCGGCTCACGCTGCTGGTGACCTTCGCGACGCTGGTGGCGACGGTGGTGCTGGCGGTCGTCATTCCCAAGGGGTTCTTCCCCATTCAAGACACCGGGCTGATCCTCGGCGTGACGCAAGCCGGGCCCGACGTGTCGTTCGCGCGAATGAGCGAGCTGCAGGAGAAGGTCATCGCCCGGGTGCTCAAAGACGCCGACGTGGAGAGCGTGGCTGGCTTCATCGGCGCCGACGGCACGAACGCGACGACGAACAGCGGCCGGCTCAGCATCACCTTGAAACCGCGGGCAGAGCGAGACGCCGACGCGCAGCAGATCATCCGCGCGCTCCAGTACCAGCTCGCCGCGCTGGAGGGCGTCTCGGTGTACCTGCAAGCCGCGCAGGATCTGCAGATCGATACACGGCTCAGTCGCACCCAGTACCAGTTCACGCTCGAAGACGCCGATTCAGCCGAGCTCGAGGTCTGGGCGCCGAAGATCCTCGAGAAGCTGCAGGCGCTGCCGGAGTTGCGCGACGTCGCGAGCGACCAGCAAGAGCAAGGTCCGGTGACCCACCTCACCATCGACCGAGACACCGCCTCCCGGCTGGGCGTCTCCACCCAGACCATCGACGACACGCTCTACGACGCGTTCGGGCAGCGGCAGATCTCCACCATCTTCACCCAGCTCAACTTGTACCGGGTGATCCTCGAGGTGCGGCCAGGTGACTCCGCAGACGCGAGGGCGCTCTCGGGGCTGTACGTGAGGTCAGCGACAGGAGAGCCCATACCGCTCACCAGCCTGGTGCACGTCGAGACCGCGCGCGCGCCGCTGGCCATCAATCACCAGGGGCAGTTTCGAGCGGTGACGTTGTCGTTCTACACCGCGCCGGGCACCTCGCTGGGACAGGCGGTCGACGCGATCAACCTCGCGCGCGGGGAGCTCGACGTTCCACCAGGCGTGCACGGCACCTTCCAAGGCGCGGCGCAGGCATTTTCGGATTCGCTCGAGAGCGAGCCGCTGCTGATCCTGGCGGCGCTCATCACCGTCTACATCGTGCTCGGCGTTCTCTACGAGAGCTTCATTCACCCCATCACCATTCTCTCCACGCTGCCGTCGGCCGGCGTGGGCGCTTTTCTGGCGTTGATGGCCGCGGGCATGGAGTTCTCGATCATCGCGCTCATCGGCATCGTGCTGCTGATCGGCATCGTGAAGAAAAACGCCATCATGATGATCGACTTCGCGCTCGAGGCCGAACGCGACCAGCACCTCTCTCCGCGCGAGGCGATCTCCCAGGCCTGCCTGCTGCGGTTCCGGCCGATCATGATGACGACGCTGGCGGCGCTGCTGGGCGGCTTGCCGCTGGCGATCGGCTCGGGCACCGGCGCGGAGCTCCGTCAGCCGCTCGGCGTCAGCATCGTAGGCGGGCTTATTATCTCGCAGCTCCTCACCCTCTTCACGACGCCGGTCATCTACCTGGCGATGGAGCGGTTCTCTCGGTGGCTGAAGTCACTCCGCCGCGCAGCGGTGCCCCAACCGGAGACGCCATGAACCTCTCCGCCCCCTTCATCGCGCGCCCGGTGGCGACGACGTTGCTGGCGGCGGCGATTCTGCTGGCGGGCGGCTTTGGGTTTTCACGGCTCTCGGTGTCTCCGCTGCCGCGGGTCGACTTCCCCACCATCAACGTGAGCGCGGCGCTGCCCGGCGCGAGCCCGGAGACGATGGCGTCGGCGGTGGCGACTCCGCTGGAGCGGCGCTTCGGGCGCATCGCCGGGGTGACGGAGATCACCTCGACCAGCTCGTTGGGCACCAGCTCCATCACCTTGCAGTTCGATCTGAACCGCGACGTCGAGTCAGCCGCGCGCGACGTGCAGGCCGCCATCAACGCGGCCAGCGCCGAGCTGCCCACCAACCTCCCCTTCCGCCCGACGTACCGAAAGGTGAACCCCGCCGACGCGCCGACGATGATCGTGGCGCTCACCTCGAAAACCGAGCCGCTCTCGCGCATCTTCGACAGCGCCAACACCGTGCTGGCGCAGAAGATCGCGCAGGTCGAAGGCGTCGGTCAGGTCTTCGTCGGCGGAGGGCAGCAGCCGGCGGTGCGCGTGCAGGCCGACCCGCGGGCGCTGGCGGGCGTGGGCCTGACGCTCGAAGACGTGCGCACCACCTTGGCGTCGAGCACCGCGAACCAACCGAAAGGGACATTGGAGGGCGGAGGCCAGGCGTCTCCCATCACCGCCAACGATC
The DNA here is from genome assembly GCA_016793525.1 of Archangium sp. Next base: position 9,694 of record JAEUJT010000472.1, read on the forward strand.
AGCTCTTCGGCGCGGCGAGCTACCGGCAGTTGGTGCTCAAGGCCGACGGGCAAGCCGTGGTGCGCCTGGGCGACGTGGCGAAGGTGTTCGACGACGTCGAGAACAACCGAGCGGCGGCGTGGGTCAATGGCACACGCGCGGTGCTGCTGATCATGCGGCGTCAGCCCGGCGCCAACATCATCGAGACCAACGAGCGGATCCGCGCGCTGCTGCCCACGCTCAAGACCTCCATCTCGCCGGCCATCGACCTCGAGGTGGTGCTCGATCGCACCAAGACGATTCGCGCCTCGGTCGACGAGGTGGAGAAGACGCTCGCGCTGAGCGTGGTGCTGGTGGTGGCGGTGGTGTTCGTCTTCCTCCGCTCGGTGCGGGCGACGGCGATACCCAGCGTGGCGGTGACGTTGTCGCTGGTGGGCACC
>JAEUJT010000028.1 GCA_016793525.1 Archangium sp.
TCTGGAGGTCGCATGCTGCTGCACGTCGCCCTGCTCGCGCTCGCCGCCGGTGCCGAAAAGCCCAAGCTCGTGGTGCTCGATTTTCAGGCCCAGGGCGTGCCAGCGGAGACGGCCCAGGCCCTCACCACCGCCGCCACTCAAGACCTGTCGCAGCGGGGCTTCTTCGAGGTCGTCACCTCCGCCGACATTCAGACCCTGCTCGGCGTCGAGCGCCAGAAGCAGCTCGTGGGGTGCTCCGACGGCAGCAGCTGCACTGCCGAGCTCGCCGGCGCCATGGGCAGCCGCTTCGTGCTCAGCGGCTCGGTGACCAAGCTCGGGTCGGCGGTGCAGCTGTCGATGCAGATGCTCGACACCGCCAAGGCCCAACCCGTGGCCCGCAGCGTGCGCCTGGCGAACGACGTCGAGGCCCTCGCCGCGCAGCTGCCCTGGGCCCTCGCCGAAGCCACCGCCACGCCCGCACCGCCGGCGCCATCGCGGGTGCTGCCCTTCACGCTCATCGGCGTCGGAGGCATCGCCGCCCTCACCGGCGCCGTGCTCGGCGTCACCGCGCTGAGCCGCGACTTCGCGCTGCGAGAAGAGCTCGCGCAGCCCGACACCGGCGTCTTCAAGCCCGCGGCGTTCTACCGAAACGAAGCGGCGTCGGTCGGGCAGATGAAGACCATCGCCCTCGCCACCGTGCTGTCGGGCGCCGCCATCGCCGCCTTGGGCATCTTTCTCATTCCGCGCGACGTGCGGCCCACCATGGCGCTGGTGCCGACCCACAACGGCTTCGCCTTCGCGGGGGTGTTTCCGTGATGCGCGCGCTGCTGGGGCTCTCGGTGGTGCTGGCGGTCGGCGGGTGCACGTCGTTCAGCGATGTGGAGCAAGCGAAGCCGTATTCGTGCTCGTGGCGCGACGCGGGGCCCGATGAGTGCCCGACGGGGTGGCGCTGCGGCTACGACAACCGGTGTTTCGACCCGGCCGTGCCCGCTGGGTTGCGCGCGTGCAAGCTCGACACAGACTGCTTCACCAACTACCGCTGCAGCTTCGACAACCAGTGCTTCAACCCGAAGGTGGAGACGCCGCGCAGCTGCTCCGTCGACCTCCAGTGCGCCGACGACTGGCGCTGCGGCGCGGGCCAGAGCTGCTTCAACCCGAATGAGCCCGTGGCCCGGCCCTGCGCGGCGACCACCGACTGCGCGACCGGGTGGCGCTGCGGCGTGAGCGGGCTCTGCCAAGACCGGAGCGTCGGCGCCCCGTACGTGTGCCGTGCTGACGAAGACTGCGAGGTCGATTGGCGCTGCGACGTGTTGGCCGAGCGCTGCGTCTTGGTGCGCGACGCGTTGGCTGGGAGCGCCGCGCCGGTGACCGCCGAGGTGTTCCACCCGCGCTTGGAGTCTGGCCTGCCTTCACATGTCGCGGTCGGCGCTCCGACGCGCCCTGGGCAAAACAGCGACACGGTGCGCCTCGCCTCGTCTGTCGTCGACGGTGGAGTGCGGCTGGTGCTCGTCGGCCGAGACGGCGTGTTGGCGCAGTCGTTCGCGGCGCTGCCCTTCGCGGAGTCCACGGTGGTTGACCTGGTGGCGCTCACCGTTTCGGCGGCGCTTCGCACGGTTGCCGGAGAGGTTTTCGTGGCGACGCTCGACGGCGGCATTACCCGCGTCGGCTCCGGGCCCACCCACCTGCGCCAGGTCGACCCGGTCTCGCTCGGCAGCCCGTTTTCCGACGCGAATTCACCGCGGTTGGCGGCGCTCGTCGGCGGCACCGACTACGGCCTGCTCACGGCTTCGCTGTCGGGCGTTTCAACCGAGCCTTTCGACGCCGGGCAGGGCATGCGTGTGCCGGTGCTGCTCGACATCGCGTCGTACGGCACCTCGGTAGCGCTGCTCACCGACGAAGGTGTGTCTTTCACCGACGGGCCGACGGTGGCGCAGAGCTGTTCAGACCGGCTGATTCCACCCGAGCTGCGCGTGCCACTCGAAGACGGCGGCCAGCCCTCGTGCAACTCGGGAGGCCCGTTGCTGCGGCTCGATGCTGGCGCGACCTACACGCTGCTCCACGCCCTGTTGGACCAACAGAGCGCCGTGGGCGTCGTCAGCACCAAGGCCGACGGCACGACGTTGCTCGGCATCGGGCTTCGCCGCTTCAACACCATCGAGGTCCGCGGCGACGCGTTCCCTCCCTGCCCCAGCGGCGCCACGCCCGAGCAGCTGGCGCTCACCGCCATCGGTGAGGCGACGCGCCGAGAGTATGTGGCCATTGCCCGGTGCCCAGCGGTCGTCACTGACGGCGGCGTCGTGCCCGCCACCACCTGGACCGTCGCGCCCTCGAACCGGCCCACACCTCGTTATGAGCGCGTCGAGCCGAACGACGCCCCGTGGAAGCAGGGCATTCGCGCGCAGAAGACCACGAGCAACACGCGCGCCCACGGCGGCCGCAACGGCTTGTTCTGGTATTCGAACGTCGACTCCATTGGCGTGCCGCTCGACTTTCTCACGCCGCTGTTCCTCGACCGCCGGCCCGAGGGCGTGGTGCGGGTGCGCGGCGATGCGAACCAGGTGGTCGCGTTCACCGGCAACTACTTGTACCAGTGGGCGCCCGCGACCGGCTTCGGAGTGCAGGGCGATGCCATCACCGACGCGAGCGCGTTCGCCAAGTTCGTGCCCATCGGCACCGTCACCGGCAAGCCGACCTGGCAGGTGACGCGCACCGGCGTGATGGACGTCGCCAGCTTCCCCCTCGGGAGCGACTCGCCGCAGTTCCTCGCGGTGGTGGCCACGGGCGTCGAGACGCTCACCCCTCCGGCCTCGGCCCAGGTGCAAGACCTGCCCGACGGTACGCGCCTGCTGGTGGTCGTCTCCGGAGAGCGGTTGTTGACCGCCGACATCACCGTGCCCGAGCGGAACATGTTCGCGCCCAGCGCAGCGCTCGAGGTGCGGTTGGTTCCGTCGTCGGGAGTGCCACTGCGAGGGCTCTCCATCGACCCGCGCCCGCGCCAAGGGCTCGACGGCGGCGCGCTGGCCGCGGCGACCGGCTTCGTGCTCACCGACAACGCGACCTACGCGTTCTCCGCGCTGTCGCCGAGCCGATGGTCGTTGACGCCGGTGCCGGTGCCGGAGCGCTTCGGCGCGCCCATCGACCTGTGGAACGAGAGCGGCCGCGCGCGGCTCGCCTTCGAGCGCGGCGCCATTCTGACGCTGCCCGAGCGCGTGCCGGTGGCGGCCGACATCGGTGGAGACGCCGGCGTGGTGAGCGACTTCGCGCGGCTGTGCGGTACCACCTACGCGGTGCGCGGCGATGCGAACCAGGTGGTCGCGTTCACCGGCAACTACTTGTACCAGTGGGCGCCCGCGACCG
>JAEUJT010000035.1 GCA_016793525.1 Archangium sp.
CCGGCGCCTTGCCGCGCAGCTGGAGCCACTGCGCGAATTTCTCCTCGGAGATGGGCTTGATGATCAGCTCGTTCGGCGCCCGCATCTTCACCACCACCGGCGTGTGCGCCTGGGCCAGCGCCAGCAGCGCAGCGTCGTCGAGCACGTCGGAGTGGTAGCCGTTCGGAATTCCCCGGTTGCGCGCGAGGAGGTTCAGGTGGGCGAGCGGCGTCTGCGGCGTCGCGGTCACCACGCCGGCGGCGGGCGGCAACACGTCGGGCACGTCGGCCAGCACCACGACGTCGGTGTCGCTCGTGCCTTCGATGGGCGCGCCTCGAGGGAAAAACCGGAGCCGGCCCGCGGTGAGGCCCTCGTTGTACACCTCGACTTCACCGGGCGACGCGAGGTCCTCGAGTCGCAGAATCCGGTCGTGCCAAGGGAGCTGCTGGTGCTCCATGGTCTGCGCCACCACCTCTTGCCGCGTCGAGCGCACCACCCAGTGCAGCGCGTCGGCGATGTCGGGCGGCAGCGAGGCGCGGAGCTGGGTGAAGAAGCGCGCGACCTCGAGGTGCGTCGGCGCGTCGGTGAACTCGAGCTGAAACGCCCAGCGCTCGGGTCGGGTGGCGCGCGCCGGCACGTGGAGCAACGTTCCCACGCCGAACGCCCGAGGCCGGAGGTCGAGCGCCAGCGTGTAGAAGCGCGGTGAGTAGAGCCGCCCGTCGTCGACCCAGCGCAGGTCGAGCGGCAGCGGCGTGGTGACCTTCGCCCACGCGTAGATGGCGGCGACGGAGTCGAACGTGTGGCCACTCACCGGCGCGGTCGACAGCCCGGGTACACCGTGCCCGTTGAGCAGTCGGAACCAGTACCACTCGTCGTGCAACGTGTAGAACCCGCTGTCCATGAACCGCGTCTCCGCGCCGTCAGCGTCGAAGCGGGTGATGATGAACTTCACTTCGGACCGCCCGTTGGCCGTCGCCGCGAGCGCCGCGTAGTCGTCTTTCGAGCGCAGCCCGACTTGGGTGTGATCGGCGAACCCGTCGTCTGGAGGCCGCGCCGAACAGGCACACCCCACCACCAACCACAGGACCGCCGCGCGTCGCATGCCGGCGCCTTGTGCAAGCCCGTGGCCTGAAATTCGAATGAAACATCAACGAGTTACACGCCGTCTCGGCTCAGAAATCTGAGGTCCGTGGATCCACCCGTCACGATTTGAAGGGGCTCGGCTCTTCCTGCTACACGCCTTCGCCCGTGACGCCCTACACCGAAGAAACCGAGCTTCCGGTCGACGCGCTGCCACTCCCTGCCTGGCGCGAAGCGCTCCAGGTGGTCAAACGCGAAGTGCGCACCTTCCTCCCGGTGTGGATGTACTTCGCCTACGCGTGCCTGCTGCTCAACACCGAGCTCACCGCGTTCGAGCCGCCGCGGGTCGACCTCGCCGCCACGGTGGTGTTCCCGCTCGCCGTCTTCGTCTTCTTCAACGTGATGCGCGGCCTCTACGCGCCCGACGTCACGCAGCGCGGCCGATTCATCGTGCTCACCACCGGCGTGGCGCTGGGCCTGCCGCTCCTCAACCTCTCGCACTTCAGCCCGTCGCCGCTGAGCCGTGACGCGCTGCTCGCCTGCTACGAATATTCGAACTTCGCCTGGGCGCTGTTGCTCGGGTGGCACGCGTGGAAACGCAGCCCCAGCCTGGTGGCGCTCTTCTTCGGCGTCGGCCTCGTCTACGGCGCGCTGCTCGAAAATGGCGGCATCGTGCTCGGCTTCTTCCACGAGCAGAACCTCGTTCGCACCCAGGTCGGCCCGTTCCCCGCGCCGGTGGCCACGATGATCGGCTGGTGCGTGGTGCTGTACATGGCGATGTTCCCGGTGTGGCGGCTCCGCACCTGGGTGCCCATGCTCAAGCGCTCGGCGCTGCTCTCGGCCGCGCTCGTCGCTGGCTTCGCCACGCTGCTCGACTTGCAGATTGACCCGCTCGCCACCGCGCTCGGCTGCTGGGTGTGGCACGCGTCGCTGCCGGGCTGGTTCCACGGCGTGCCGCTGGCGAACTTCGTGGCCTGGCTCTGCGCGCTCTTCCCGCTCGCGTACGTGCTGTTCCGCATTCAAGACCTCAGCGGCGTTCGTGATGGCAAGGCCTGGCCGCGCCCGGTGCTGTGGCGTGCGTTGGCGGCGGTGCCCGCGGCGCTGGTGCTGGCGGCGCTGCTCTTCGTCGGCAGCACGCTGGTGCTCGAAGGTCCTGTCGGGCCCAGCTGGGAGCTCCTCAGCAGCTTCACGTCGTCGCTCCTCGCCGCGTGGTGGTGAACGCCGTTCTCGCGCTCGCGCTGGGGGCGGGTGCGCTGTGGTTGGGTCCTCCGGTCAAGCCGCCTGCTGACGTGAAGCGCGTGGTGTCGTTGGCCCCGTCGCTCACCGA
>JAEUJT010000039.1 GCA_016793525.1 Archangium sp.
CGCCGAAGCCCGACCTGACGATGCGCGCGCAGGACCTCCGTCGCCGTCTCGGGGCGCTCGTCGCCCGCCACGGCGCGTCGCAGCTGACGTCTCTGGAGCACGCCGCTGTGGAACAAGCGCTCGGCTCGAACACCGCCGAAGATCTCGAGGTCGCCGAGAAGGCGCTGGCACACGCTGAAAATCGGCTCGACCGCTGAACCGCTTCGTCAGCGCACCCGGCAATGGCAAGGTGGGCGCCGTGATGTGTTTGATGGTGATAGCGGCCCTCGCGGCGTCGGGCGATCGCGTGATCGTCGTTCCGTACCAAACGCTCAACGTCGACCAGGTCAGCGTCGAGCGCGTGGCCGTCGCACTGCGCGCCGCGGTGGGCGCCAAGGGCTTCGAGGTGCCTGAGACGAGCCGCCAGCAGCGGGCCGCCGTGATGTGCGGAGAAGAGCTCGAGTGTCTCGCCACGCTGGGCACGCGCTCGGACTCGAAGTGGGTGGTGGCGTGGGGCCTCGCGCGCATCGGCGGCGCGACGCTCGTCAACGCGCTGCTGGTCGAAACTCGAACTGGCGCTCGCATGGGCGCCTTCTCAGAGAAGCTCCCGGCGCTCCCCGACGACGTGGCCGACCTTGCGACTCGGGTGGTGGCGGCGCTGCTGCGAGACGTGCCGCCTCCGCAGGTGCCCCTCGACACGGTCGTGGCGCCAGTGGTGGAGGTCCCTCGGCGCCCGCTTCGTACCGCGGCCATCGCGGTCACCGGGGCGACTGCGGTAGCGACCGTCGCGACGGTGGTGTTGGGCCTGTCGGCGCACGCCCACTTCCGCCAGCTCCCCGACGTACCCGTCGAGCAGCGCGGCCCCGCGGTTGCGCACCAGCGGGCGCTCAACACCGGCGCCGACGTCGCGCTGGGGGTGGCCATCGCCGCGGGGGTCAGCGCGGTCGTCTTGTTCGTCGTCGACGCGCGCGCGGGAGAGCACCCGTGAAACACCCGCTCCTGCCCCTGCTCTTCGCCGCGTCGGGGTGTTCAGTGCTGTTCAACCCCGATCGTGCGCCCGCCACGGCGTGCCCTGCGGGAGTCGCGGCGTGCCCCAGCCGGGTGAACGCAACCGCGTCGTGCGCTGACGAGCTGTGCGTCTACGCCTGCCAAAGCGGGTTCACCGACGTCGACCTCGACCCATCGACGGGCTGCGAGCAGTCGTGCGACGCGGCACCGTTGCCCCCCAACCCGGGCGCGTTGACTGCGGCTGTCGGGTCTCGACCTGGCGTCATCACGTGGCGCTGGCCCGAAGCCTCCTCGGCGATCGGCTACCGGTTGTGCACGGGCCTCTCGGCGGCCGCGGAGCCGACCTGCCGAGAGCTGAGCGCCACGCGGTGCACCGACGGCGAGTGCGAGCTGGTCGACGAAAATCTCCCCGACGCCGTGCGCGTCTTCGCCACCGTGCGCAGCGTCGACGCGTGTGGCCACGTCGGCGAGCCGGCCACCACGGCCAACGCCGCTCCGATCACGTTTTCGCCAGCAGATGGAGGCTGGTCGCTCGATGTCTCCGCCGGATGCACCACGCAACTCATTCCCACCGGCGAAGGCCTGGGCATCGAACAAAGCGGGTTCGCCTGCACGTCGGTACTCCTCGCGCCCGCTGACGGTTGGGGCGACAGCACCATCGACGTCGAGGTGCGCATCTCGGCCGCGGCCCCAGGCCTCGAGCCAGGCATCGCGCTGTTGGCGAATGTGCAGGGCTTTCGCGTATTCGGCACGGTCGCGCCTCCGACGGGCCTCGAGCCGACCCGCCTCCGTCGACGAAAAGCAGGGAGCACCGTCGACGACGACGTGGCGTCATCTCCGCTGGGAGTGGCCGCGGGCGCCTGGGCGCACCTGCGGGTGGTGAAGGCGGGAGGCGTCATCTCGGTGCAGGTCGGCGACGCCAATGGCCCTCTCCACGAACGCGCTCGGTGGTTCGACCCACGAGGCGCCTCGCGGTTGGGCCGTGTGGGGCTCGCGTTCATTGGGACGGGCCGGGCCGACGTTCGCAACTTCACGCTGTCGACGGGGGCTCAGCTGACGAGCACCTCGCTCGCCGAGCTGCGCATCTCCATGGAGCCTTCGCGCGACGGCGGGTTGCCGCAGCACACCCGAGGCACCGCGGCGCTGGAGACCTGCCCGGTGCTGCCCGAGGCCGTTGGCTGCTCAGGCGCGTGCGCGCCGGCCGCCGACGCCGGGTGCGTGCACCTCAAGACGCTGCAGACCCTCAACGTCGACACCACCGGCCTCGACCCGGCGCGGCCGTGGCAGGTGTCGGTGCGCTTCGCGACGCCGGTGAATGCGGGATCCTTCTTCCCCGCGCTGCTCTCCTCGCCATCGGGAGGCCTGCTGACCGCCAGCAGCTGGGCGGACCCGCTCAACGCCGTGGGCGTGGCCTCGACCGCCACCCTCCAGGTCGGCACGTGGAACACCGCGCAGCTGCGGTTCGACCCGCCGAACAACCGAGTTCACTTCGTGCTCAACGGCGTCGAGCGCCTCGACACGGCGTTGCCCTCGGAGCGCGAGCCTCCCGCTGGGGTGCTGCGACTCGGCGGGTACAGCGTCATCGACGCCTTCATCGAGCGCGTCGACCTGTCGCAACCGTGACGCAGTCGAGTCGCGGACCTTCGAGCTCACACTCTCCTGACGACGAGGCGCAGCTCAGACCAGCGACATGCCGGTGGCCCGCGCAAGCGCGTCGAGCAGCGCCTCTTGAAACGCCACGTCGGACACCGAGGGGTGTGCCTCGGCGCGTCGTTGGTGAAACCAATAGCCGCCTGTGGTGCGGGCCGCCGCGTCGTCGCTCGTGGCCAGCCACTCTTGCGTGAGGTGACCCAGCCGGAGGTCGTCGGGGGCGTTAGGCCCTCCCATCTTCGTAGGCACCCAGCCCGGGTTGACGGAGTTGCTGAAGACGTCGGGCCAGAGCCGCGCCACGGCGGCGGCCAGCGTGGAGAGGAAGAGCTTGCTGTCTGAGTACGAGGCGGTGACGCGCCGTCCACTCCAGTCGAGGCCGTCGAGGCGTGGTCGCCCACCGCTGTGCAGGCCGCTGCTCAGGTAGATGAGGCGCTGCGGACGGTGAATGAGCCCGGTGAGGACATAGGGCGCGACGACGTTCACCGGGAGAATCGTCGGCGCTGAATAGACGCCCGCGTTGTGGATCACCGCGTCCATACGACCGAGCGCGTTCACCTGGGCGGCGAGGTGACGCGTCTGCTCGAGGTCCGCGAGGTCTCCGACCACGGCGACCGCTCCACGCGCCACCAAGTCTTGCACAGCGGAGAGGCGCGGCTGGGACCGCACGTGAACGACGACCCGATGTCCGGCCTCGAGGAGCGTCTGCGCCGTGGCCCGGCCGAGCCCATCGGCAGAGCCCGTGACGAAGACGTGCGCTCGCCTGCCCGCGCCGTGCTCAGAGGTGCTCACCATGGGGGTCCCCGTTATCGCAGCCACGCGGTGCGCAGAACGCCTGAATGACCGGCGAGAACTGCCACACGCCAAGGCGAGACCGTGGCGCTTTGGCAGGGCTCGGTGGCCGCGCGCCCGGCGCAACGGAGTCGGAGCGTCGGCACGACACGTGCTCACAGCGCGTCTCGACGCCGTTTGCCCACTCTCCCAAGGAACGCCATGCCCTCGCGCACCCGCGTACGCCCCACCTCCGCCCCGTCGAAGCAGCGCTCGCCCTCCTCCCACATCGCGGCGGGGACTGTGGGTGACCCCGACGGGGAGCAGCTCGCCAGCAAACACCGGGCGACCCAGGCGCTGGCGGCGGCGATGCCGAGCAACCAGCACAAGGCAGCCGAATACGGTGCGCAGGCCCGCCCGGGCAAGACGGTGAAGGCCGGGCCACTGGTGGGCTCGAGCACGGTGCAGGAGACGACGACGTCGCCCAAGGTCGGCAACGGACCACCTGCGGAAGGGGTCAACCCCGGCAACGGCCCGCTCGATCGCGTGCGGGTCGATTCCACCGGCCAGGCGCTGACCACCGATCAGGGCGTGGTGATCGGCGACAACCAGAATTCGCTCAAGGCCGGCCTGCGCGGCCCGACGCTGCTCGAGGACTTCATTCTTCGCGAGAAGATCACCAACTTCGACCACGAGCGCATTCCCGAGCGGGTGGTGCACGCGCGCGGCTCGGCGGCCCACGGCACCTTCGAGTGCACGGCGCCCTTGACCAGGTACTCCATGGCGGCGCCCTTTGCTGAGGCAGGGAAACGCACGCCGGTCTTCGTTCGGTTCTCGACCGTCGCCGGAGAGCGCGGCTCGACCGACACCGCCCGCGACGTGCGCGGCTTCGCGGTGAAGATGTACACCGACGCAGGCAACTGGGACCTGGTCGGCAACAACATGCCGGTGTTCTTCATTCAAGACGCGATGAAGTTCCCCGACTTGATCCACGCGGTGAAGCCCGAGCCGCACCACGGCATGCCGCAGGCCGCGAGCGCGCACGACACGTTCTGGGACTTCGTGTCGCTCATGCCGGAATCGACGCACATGCTGATGTGGGTGATGTCAGACCGCGCGATCCCCCGCAGCTACAGCACCATGCAGGGCTTCGGGGTGCACACCTTTCGCCTGATCAACGCGAGCGGCGCGTCGGTGTTCTGCAAGTTCCACTGGCTACCGGTGGCCGGCACGCACTCGCTGGTGTGGGACGAGGCGGTGAAGCTCTCGGGCGTCGACTCCGACTTTCACCGCAGAGACCTCTGGGAGTCGATCGAGGCCGGCCGCTTTCCCCAGTGGGATCTGGCGGTGCAGATCTTCACCGAAGAGCAAGCCGACGCATTCAGCTTCGACGTGCTCGACCCGACCAAGCTGGTGCCAGAGGAGCTCGTGCCGCTCAAGGTGGTGGGCCGCCTGGTGCTCAACCGCAACCCCGACAACTTCTTCGCCGAGACCGAGCAGGTGGCCTTCTGCACGGCGCACGTCATACCGGGCATCGACTTCAGCAACGACCCGCTCCTCGCAGGGCGGCACCACTCCTACGTCGACACCCAGCTGACCCGGCTGGGCGGGCCGAACTTCAACGAGCTGCCGATCAACGCGCCGGTGGCCCAGGTGCACAACAACCAGCGCGACGGGCTGCACCGCCAGGCCATTCACCGCGGGCGGGTGAGCTATGAGCCCAACTCCCTCGGCGGAGGTTGCCCGTTCCAGGCTGGCGCGATGAAGGGGTTCAGCTCGTTCCCGCAGCCGATTCACGACGACGCGGTGCGCGGCAAGCCAGAGAAGTTCGCCGACCACTTCACCCAGGCGGCGCTGTTCTGGAACAGCCAGTCGCCGGTGGAGCAGAGGCACATCGTCAAGGCGTTCTGCTTCGAGCTGTCGCGCGTGCAGACCCAGGCGGTGCGCGAGCGTGTCGTGTCGATGCTGGTGAACGTCGACCAGCGCCTGGCCGACGAGGTGGCCGATGGCCTTGGCTTCGATGCGCCGGCAGCGATGCCGCCAGTGCTGGCGAAGAAGGTGAAGCCCGAGGTGACGGTCTCGAAGAAGCTCTCGCTCTTCGCCCGCCCCGGAGAGGGCGGCGTTCGGGGCGCGAAGGTGGCCGTGCTGGTGGCCGACGGAGCGGACTCGGAGTCGCTCCTCTCCATCTCCGCGGCGCTCAACGCGGCCGGTGCGGTGCCGCGGTTCGTCGGGCCGTCGCTGGGCAAGGTGTCTGCGCCCGCCGGCAAGCCGCTCCACGTCGAGGCGGCGTTGGACTCGATGCCGTCGGTGCTCTTCGACGCGGTGGTGCTGCCGGGCGGCCCCGCGGCGGACGCGCTCTCGAAGCTGGCCCCGGCGCTCGACTTCGTTCGCGAGCAGTACCGCCACTGCAAGCCGATGCTGGTGCTGGGAGAAGGCTCGCGCGTTCTCGACGCAGCGGGAATTCCCACCCACGAGGCGGAGTCTGATGACCCGGGCATCGTGCTCGCTGAAGCCGAGTCACCTCGCGTCTCCGCGTTCATCGAAGCGCTCGAGAGGCGGCGGCACTTCGGGCGTGAAAGCGACCCGCCGCGGGTCTGAACCGCGCCGGAGGACACGCCATGGGTGCTGTGCTCAGGTCGAGCCCGATGCAACCTGCGTCCAGCTACGAGATCGTCTTCCAGAACCAAACAGACGAGGCCGAAGGGCCCATTCGCCACGTGGAGGGCGTGATCCCGCCGGAGCTGAACGGCGCGTTGCTCTCGATGGGGCCGGGGTACCAGACGCTCGGGAACGACCCGCTGCACTACTACGACGGGCTCCCCATGGTCAGCGGGGTCGGCTTTCGCAACGGCCAGGCCTACCTCCGCAGCCGCCACGTGCGCACGCCGCTGTTCGAGAAGGAGACAAAGGCGGGCCGGCAGACCGACCGTCGGGCGCTCACCCAACGCCCGGGGGGCCGGCTCAAGAACCTCGGTTCGAGCATCACCGACCCGACCTCACACGACGTCTACGCATGGGGCGGGCGGATCTACGCGAGCGGCAATGGCTCCCACTACGCGCTCGACCCGCTGACCTTCGACACCATCGGCCCGGAGCGCTGGGGGCTGCCGCCGAACGATCTGCTGTGCCTGATGCCGCGGCCCGATCTCGAGCTCGGCCGGCTCGTGGTGTTCGGCGTCGCGCAGGGCCCCTTCGGCCGGGCAAAGCTCACCTTCTTCGAGCTCGATGCGGCCATGCGAATCCACCGCCCAGTGAGCGTGGCGTTGCGCGAGTCGATCTCGTTTTTCCACGATCTCGCGTTCACCCCGAACTGGTACCTGATGATCCAGAACCCGCTGCGAATGCGGGTCGGCGCGATGCTCACCGGTGAGACGTCGCCGATCGAGTGCTTCAGGTGGCTCGAGCACGGGCCGGTGCTCACGCTGGTTCCGAGAGCTGGAGGGAAAGCCATCGAGGTCGAGCTCCCCGCCCCGCTCAAGCTGATCTTCCACTTCATCAACGCCTACGAAGAAGACGGCCAGCTCATCGTCGACGTGGTGGGCGAAAACGGGACGATCGACTTCATGTCGGCGGCCCCTCCCGCGTTGCTCCGGCGCCACGGCAAGGTCGCCGCCAAGGTCCCCGACATCTCCACGGTGCGGTGCGTGATCGACCCGCGTTCGGGCGCGCTCCTGCGCTGGCACGCGATCGAGGGTGGCGGCGGAGAGCAGCCCGAGGTCGACCCAGCGCGGCACGGCAAGAGGTACCGCTTCGGCTACGTCCGCGCGGCGGCGGCGGTCGGCGACGAGCTGTGCGCGAACGACCCGCTGTTTTACCACGGCGTCGCCAAGATCGATCACGACGGCCCGACCGTCAGCACGTGGAGCGCGGGCCCGCGCGGCCTCGCCAGCCACCCGGCGTTCATCGCACGCGCCGGAGCCACCAGCGAAGACGATGGTTGGCTGATGACCTGGGTTTTAGACATGGACACGGCGACCACCAGCGTCGTGATCTTGGACGCGCGCGATCTCGCGCGGCCGCCCGTCGCGACGATCCACCTCAACCACCGCGTACCGCTGCCAGGGCACACCCGGTACGAGCCGGGGGTGAGCCTCTTCGGGTCGGCCTCATGACGCGACCCTTCGAGCTCGGCCTCGACACCTTCGGCGATCGCACCGCCACGCCAGGCGGCCCGCTCGTCTCACACGCCCAGGCGCTGCGCGACGTCGTGGAGCAAGCCGTACACGCCGACCGCGTCGGCCTCGACTTCTTCGGCATCGGAGAGCACCACCGCGACGACTTCGCCGTGTCCGCGCCCGAGGTGGTCTTGGCGGCGATCGCAGCGCGCACGCAGCGCATCAAGCTCGGCACCGCGGTCACGATTCTCAGCACCGACGATCCAATTCGCGTCTTCCAGCGCTTCAGCACCTTGGCGGCGCTCTCGAACGGCCGGGCCGAGGTCATTCTCGGTCGCGGCTCGTTCACCGAGTCGTTTCCCCTCTTCGGGCTCGAGCTGCGCGACTACGCGATGTTGTTCGAGGAGAAGCTCGAGCTCTTTGCCGCCGTTCGCCAACAGCGGCCAGTTCGCTGGGAAGGTCAGCACCGGTCGCCGCTCTCGATCGATCGCGTCGTGCCGCCAGTCGAGTACGGCCTGCTGCCGACCTGGGTCGGAGTGGGCGGCACACCGGAGTCCGTGATCCGCGCCGCGCACCATGGCTTCTCCCTGATGCTCGCGATCATCGGGGGAGAGCCCGCGCGGTTCGCCACCTTCGTCGATCTCTACCAGCGCGCGCTGAAGGAGTTCGGGCGAGAGCCGCTGCCCATCGGCGTGCACGCGCCAGGGCATGTCGCGGCGACCGACGAGCAAGCGCGCAACGAGCTGTGGCCCCATTTCCTCGACCAGCGAACCCGCATCGGTGCGGAGCGCGGCTGGCCACCTCCGAACCGAGCGCAATTCGAGCGCGAGGCCGGCACCGACGGAGCGATCTTCGTCGGCTCGCCGCAGACCGTCGCCGACAAGATCGTGCGCACCGCCAAGGCGCTGCAGCTCTCCCGCTTCGATCTCAAATACGCCAACGGCGCGATGCCGGTGGAGCAGCTCCACGCGAGCATCGAGCTCATCGGCACGGCGGTCGCGCCAGCAGTCCG
>JAEUJT010000041.1 GCA_016793525.1 Archangium sp.
CGGCGTGGCGAAGCTGCTCGAGCGCTCGGGCCCCGTCGGCGTACCCGCCAACCCGCACATCAAGGAGATCGGCGGCTTCCCGGTGCTGCGCGAGCTCGGCCGCGGCGGAATGGGCACGGTGTACCTGGCGACGAATCCGCAAGGACAGCAGGTGGTGATCAAGGTGCCGTTCACCGAGTTCTCCGACCCGCAGTACGCCGAGATCTTCTTCCGCGAGTTTCAGGCGGCGTCGACGGTGCGCCACGACAACATCGTGCGGGTGTTCCGCTACGGGCGCGACACCACCCACAACGTCTATTACTTCGTCGCCGAGCTCGTCGATGGCGTGACGGTGAAAGACTACTGCGAGGGGTTCCCCGATCGCCCCTTCACCGCCTCGGAGGCTGCCACCGTTTCCCTCGCCATCGTGCGCGCCATTCGCTTTCTGCGCAGCCGCGACATCACCCACCGCGATCTCAAGCCCGGAAACGTGATGTTCGATCGCGAGGGCTGGGTGAAGTTGATCGACTTCGGGGCGGCGAAGATCGGCGGGCAGCACTCCGAGCTGACCAACTCCGGGGTGATGATGGGCACGTTCGACTACATGGCGCCCGAGGCCGGCCAGAAAGGCGCGGAGGCGTCGGTCGGCGCCGAGCGCGACATCTACGCGCTGGGCATCATTCACTACCGGTTGATGAAGGGGCGGCTCCCCACGGCGTTCGGAGCGGGCAACGCAGCGGCGGTGGCCTTCGCCCGGTTCAGCGACGCGCGCTCACGGCCGCTCACAGATCTCTCGGGAATCGACGCGCTCTCGAAGCGGCTGCTGCTCGACGTCACCCACCGCGACGTGAAGAGGCGCCTGGTCGACTTCGACGAGATCGAGCGCCGCTTGCTCGAGATCTGCAAGGTCGAGGGCGAGCGAATGATGCGCGCCGAGCAGACGTCATGACGTGGTGATGGGCGCGAGCCGCTTGAACCACGGCTGCGCTTCTTCGAGCTGCGCTCCGAGCTGCAACAGTGTCGCCTCGTCGCCCAGCCTCCCGATGAACTGAACGCCGACCGGCAGGCCGCCATCGGTCCAGTGGAGCGGCACCGACATCGCCGGCGTCCCCGTGAGGTTGGCGAGTTGGGTGAACGGAGTGCGCCGCAGGTTGGTTCTTGCCAGCGTGTCGATGATGCCGCTCGCCAGCAGCAGCTTGCCCAAGCCCAGCGCGATGATCGCCCGCATCGCCCACTGCTGCGCGGGTGGCGCCGCCAGCTGACCAATCTTCGCCGGCAGCTCGGCCGTGGTGGGGGTGAGGTACAGATCGTACGTCTCTTGGAACGTGGCGAGCGCGTGGCCGTAGTGGCTCCAGCGCCGCATGGCCGCCACCGAGTCTCCGGCCGAGAGCGCCCGGCCCAGCAGCGCCAGCGCTCGGGTGTCGAGCTCGAAGTTGTCGTCGGTCGCGTTCGCGCGCGCCTTGGCGTCGGCGATGTTGGCGGCGGCTTGGCCGAAGTACATGGTGAGGAAGGTCTTGGCCAACGCGTCACCATCGACCTCCGGAGCGGCGGGCTCGACCCGATGCCCGAGCGAAGAGAGGAGCGCCACCGCGTGCTCCACCGCGCGCACGCACTCCGGGGCGACCGGCGTGCCGATGGGCGAGGTGGTGCTGAACCCGATGCGCAGCGGCTTCACCGGTTGGGCCAAGGCCTCGGCGAAGGGCCGCTCGATGCGCGCGAAGGGGTACGGCGTGCCGGTGGTGGGGCCGGCCAAGACGTCGAGCATGCGGGCGGTGTCGCGGACCGAGCGGCTGATGACGAGATCAGCCGCCGCGCCGTCCCACCCCTCGCCGCGCCGGGGGCCGTAGGGCACGCGGCCTCGGCTCGGCTTCAACCCGAAGAGCCCGCAGTACGCCGCGGGAATGCGAATGGAGCCGCCTCCGTCGCTCGCCGCCGCCATCGGCACCATGCCCCCCGCCACCGCCGCCGCCGCGCCGCCGGAGGACCCGCCCGGCGTGTGCTGCTCGTTCCACGGGTTGCGGGTGATTCCGGTCAGCGCGGTCTCGGTGGTGCCCTTGAAGGCGAACTCCGACAGCGTCGTCTTGCCGAAGATCACCAGCCCTCCGTCGAGCGCGCGCTGCACGACGGTGGCATTCACGGTCGGGCGGTACGAGGCGAGCGCTCGGCTCCCCATGGTGGTGGGCACCCCGACCAGATCGTGGGTCAGATCCTTCAGCAGGTACGGCACGCCGGCGAAGGGGCCCTTCAACGGCCCAGCCGCTCGGGTGCGCGCGAGCTCCCGCAGGTCGACCACCAACGTATTGAGGCGCGGGTTGACGCGATCGGTCTGGGCGAGCGCCGCGTTCAGCACCTCCAGCGCGGTGACTTCGCCTGTGGCGATCAGCGCTGCCAAGCCCGTCGCGTCGTGGGTGATGTACTCGTTCGGTGTCATGCCGCTCCCTCGCGTAGGGTGGCAGACTACCGGCATGGAGGCAGTGGCCACAGCAGAAGCGCTGCACGGCGCCGTCGACGCGCTGGGCCGGGGTGCGCTCGATGAAGCGGCGACGTTCTGCCAGCGCCTGTTGGCTGATCCGCAGCCGTCGGCCAACGCCTGGCACGTCGCGGGCGTGGTGGCGCTGCAGCGAGGAGAGCTCGAGGCCGCCGCGTACCGCTTCGCCCAGGCGATCGAGCAGCGGCCCGACGCCGCCGACCTCCACGCCAACGCCGCGCTGGTCGAGATGCGCCGCAACCGAAAAGGGCGAGCGAAAGCCGCGTTCAAGCGGGCCCTGAAGCTCGAGCCGACCAACCTGGCGGCGAACCTGGGCCTGGGGGCCATGCTGCAGACCGAAGGCGCCCTCCACCAGGCGCTCGAGCGCTTCTCCCTCGCCGTGAAGCACCACCCGCGTGCGCCAGAGGCCTGGTGCAATCTGGGCGGCGTGATGACGCTGCGCGGCGAGCTCGGCGCTGCGGTCGACGCCTACCGGGTTTCGATCTCCGTGGCGCCCACCTTCACCGGAGGCCACCTCGGGTTGATCTCCGCGCTCTCGTCGATCGGCAACGAGGCCTGGTGCCGGGTGGCGGTGCTCGAGTGGCAGAAGGCCTGCCCCGGCGATGCCATGGCCGCTCACCTGGCGACTTCGCTCTCGACGACCGAACCCCCGCCGCCGCGCTGCCCGCCGGAGTTCGTCACCCGGTACTTCGACGCCTTCGCCGCGAACTACGACGCCGTGCTCGCGCACCTGAAGACGCAGGTCTCCGCCACCCTGGAGCGGCTCTGGCGCACCCACCTCGGCCCGGTGACGTCA
>JAEUJT010000043.1 GCA_016793525.1 Archangium sp.
CGGTCGCGGCGCTGATGTGGTGGCTCTCGGGCATCGCGGCGATTCGCGTGCTCGCCCGTCGGCTCGGTGCACCGGTGGAGTCGCTCAAGCCGCTCGGCACCGGCCTCCACGTCGCGGTGGTGCTCTCCGCGGTCGGCACACTCGTCAGTCACTTCGCCGCCGTCGACCTCGCCACGCTGCTCGCTGGTGCCTTCACCCTCACCGCCATCGGCTTCGTCGCGTTGTGGAGCACGCTGTCGAACATTCTCTGCACGGTGCTGATTCTGATGACGCGGCCCTTTCGCATCGGCGACGAGCTGACGTTCCCGCCCGACGACATCGAGGGCCGGGTGGTCGACCTGTCGTTCTTCTTCACCACGCTCCGCACCAACGACGGCCGCTTCATCAACGTGCCGAACACGATGTTCTTTCAGCGCATTTTGGTACGGCGCGAATCATCGGTGGCGGTGGAGTTGGGCGAGCAGCTCGCGCGGAAAGAGGTCGTGGACCTCGAGGCGCCACCTCCGCCTTCGCCCAGCGCATTGAAGTGAAGCGGCGCGCGGACCGGAGCGTTACCCTGCAGCGCATGTCAGCGAAAGACGACAGCGCCCTCACCCGCCGCCAGACGCTCACCGCGGCTGGAGTGGTTGTTGCCGGCACGGCGGTCGGCCTCGCGGCACAACGAAGCGGATCAGAGGCCTCGACGAAAATGACGACACGAATGCCGGCAGTGTTCCTCCCTCACGGCGGAGGCCCCTGGCCCTTCGTCGACCTCGGCTGGGGCGACGAGCGCGGAATGAAGGTGCTGGCGACGTACCTGTCGGCGGTGGGCAAAGCGCCGGCCGTGGCCCCGAAGGCGCTGCTGGTCATCTCGGCGCATTGGGAAGAGCGCGTGCCGACCGTGATGACGTCGGTGAAGCCTCCGATGCTGTTCGACTATTACGGCTTTCCTCCCGCGGCGTACGCCATCACCTGGCCGGCACCGGGCGCGCCGTGGCTGGCCGAGCGGGTGAATACGCTGCTGCGCGGCGCTGGGTTCCCGACGGCCACCGACGCGGAGCGCGGCTTCGACCACGGCACCTTCGTACCGCTGAAGCTGGCGTACCCCGCGGCTGACATTCCCACCGTTCAGCTGTCGCTCATTCAGGGCCTCGACCCGGCGGCGCACGTGGCGATGGGGCGAGCGCTGGCGCCGCTGCGCGACGAAGGGGTTTTCATCATCGGCAGCGGAATGACGTTTCACGACCTGCGCACGTTCCGCGACCCGCGGCTGGCGGGCCCGGTGTCGGAGACGTTCGATGGGTGGCTGCGCGAGGCTGCGACGGCGGCTCCGGCGGAGCGCGACGCGAAGTTGACGCGGTGGACCACGGCCCCCGTGGCACGTGAGGCGCACCCGCGGGAAGAGCACCTCATCCCGCTGATGGTGATCGCCGGAGCCGCGGGCGATGACGTCGGCACAGTCACCTACGGCGATACGTACATGGGCATTCGCCTCTCGGCGTACCAGTTCGGCTGATCAGCGGATCCGCCGCACCACCGCACGGAGGAGTCGAGCCGTGCGCGGTACCCAGCGGAGCAACACCGCCGAAGACGACGGCACCGGTACTCGGAGCTCGCCCTGCTTCACCGCCACCACCCGACCGAGCAGCTCGCAGCCAGGTGGATCATCGAGGCCCAAGCTGGTCACCGTCAGCAGTGGATCCACCTGCCGCACCAGATGCGCGACGAGTGTTCCATTGGGCCACGCCACCACGGCGATGTGGCCGACCCGCAGCTGATCCACCGTCGCGCGCTCGACCTGAAGCTGAGCGCCAGACGGCACGAGGGGCCACAGGCTGGTGCCACCCGCGCGCAGCCACATGCGCTTGCCGATGGGCAGACTCCGCAGCAGCGCCTCGTGGCTCACGCGCGTCGACGTGCCCGAGTCCGCGCCCGGTTACAACCGGCTCGCCGGTGGAACTGCGCGTTCGGTCAGAGCAACCACCTCTCCCCACATCACGGCTGATCGTCGAGCGGGCTCCGCGGCGTTAGGCTTTTCGTATGTGTCGTCTTCGGGTGGCGGTGGCGCTCGTGGTGGTGGCCTGGAGTGTGCCGGTACGGGCCGCGCCTCCGCCGCAGCCGAGCCGGAGTGAGAACACGTACCGCCAGCTCGAGCTGTTCGCGCGCGTGCTGTCGTACGTACAGAACAACTACGTCGAGGTGGTCGACGAGCAGCAGCTCATGCACGGCGCCATCAAGGGCATGTTGGAGACGCTCGACCCGCACACGGTGTTCATGCCGCCCGACGTCTTCAAGGAGATGAAGATCGACACCTCGGGCGAGTTCGGCGGCCTGGGCATCGAGATCACCAAGCGCAACGACGCCATCGTGGTGGTGGCGCCCATCGACGACACGCCGGCCCAGCGCGCGGGCGTACGCAGCGGAGACCAGCTGCTGAAAATCGATGAAGAGCCGACGCGCAACATGGAGCTCGCGCGCGCGATTCAGAAGATGCGCGGCCCGGCGGGCAAAAAGGTGCTGCTCACCATCATGCGCGAGGGCTTCGCGGCGCCGCGGGAGTTCGCCATCATTCGCGACCACATTCGCATCGCCTCGGTCGAGGGCGCGCTCTACGGCGGCGTGGCGCACGTGAAGGTGAAGAACTTCCAAGAGCGCACCGACGCATCGTTGTTCAAAGAGCTCGAGAAGCTGCGCGCGCAGAACGGCGGCAAAGAGCTGCGCGGGCTGGTGCTCGACCTGCGCAACAACCCGGGCGGCTTGTTGGATCAAGCAGTGGCCATCTCCGACCGGTTCCTCCAGGGGAACATGACCATCGTCACCACCCGCGGCCGCAACGGCGCGCAGCTGGTGGAAGAGAAGTCGAAAGACCGCGACACCGAGCGCGGCTACCCGATGGTGGTGTTGGTGAACGGCGGCAGCGCCTCGGCCTCGGAGATCGTCGCCGGCGCGTTGCAAGACCACCGGCGCGCAGTGGTGCTCGGCGTGCCCACCTTCGGCAAGGGCAGCGTGCAGACGGTCATCGAGATGGAGGATGGATCCGGCCTGAAGCTGACCATCGCGCGCTACTTCACGCCGAGCGGCCGCAGCATTCAGGAGAAAGGCATCTTCCCCGACTTCGTGGTGTCTGAAGCCGAGGGCGACACGGCGGTGTCGAAGGTCGACCAGGTGCGCGAGAAGGACTTGAAGCGGCACTTCAAGGGCGAAGGCGAGGCGCCCGACCTGAGCCACGTGAAGGTGAATTTGCCCGAGAACCTCCGCGGCTGGGACTTGACGGACAAGCTGACCGACTACCAACTCAAGGTCGCGCTCAACTATTTGAACACGGCCTCGACGGGCCCTCCGGTACGCAACACCGCGCGCGCGCCGTAAGTCAGCCGGCGTCGCGGCACAGGCCGTTCGACTGCGTCACGTGAAAGTACCCGGAGTCGGGGTTGCCGACACACGATGCCTGGTGCGTCTCCGAAACGCAGCGCGGGTACCCACCGTCGGGATCGCACGATGACTTCGGTGAATCGACGCACGTGGTCTGCGTGCCGTTGAGTGGAAAACACGTCGTCCCCGGGCTGCAGGCGGTGGTGCTGCGGTAGCTCGACGCTTCTGTGTAGAACTGCGTGCACGCGATTCGGGCGCCGCTCGGCGAGCACCGTGTCGGGTCGGAGAACGTGCACGGCTGCACCGGCGAGTCGAGGCACACGCCGACGTTCTCGATGACCTTGCAGGTGCGGGAGACGCCGAGCGCGGGCTCTTCGTCACGGCAGTCGCGGCGGGTGACGTTTTTGTGGCACTCCTTCGGCGGGTCGAGCTTGCCGCCTCCGCCCGTGCAGACGACGTCGCAGTGCACGATGACCGAGCCTTCACAGGTGTACTCCGGGTTGCAGAGCACGGCGTCGCACCCGGCCACGGTCAACCCAGTCACGAGGAGCCAGACGCGCATGGGTCGAGAAGGTACTGCCTCGCTCACGCGGCGTCGTGGAGCTCGCGCAGCAGCGTGTACGAGTGAATGCGCGCTTCGATGTCTGGCACCGCACAGAGGGCCATCAGCTCGCTGGGCTGCGTGGCGTCGAGCAGCTGCTTCAGACGCGTGCGGACGGTGGTGGGGCTACCCACGATATTCGACGAGAGCCAGTGCTCGGCGAAGCGGCGCTCCTCCGGCGTCCACGGGTAGGCCTCGGCTTGTTCCAGCGTCGGGTACGGGCCGAGCTCGCCGCGGCGAATGCGGAGGAACACGAGCGCGTTGGGCAACGCGAGCCGCTGGGCCTCGGCGTCGGTGTCGGCCACCACCACCATCGACGCGAGCATCACTTCGGGCGAGGGCCGCTTCTCCGACGGGCGGAAGTGCGCGCGGTAGGCCGCCAGCGCAGGGAGCGTGTTCTCTTGGCTGAAGTGGTGCGCGAAGGCGAAGGGCAGGCTCAAGTCTCCGGCGAGGCGCGCGCTGAAGTCGCTCGAGCCGAGCAGCCACACCGGCGGCTCGTTGCCGAACGCGGGCGTGGCTTGAATGCGCCGGTACGGGTGGTCGACCTCGAAGTCGCGGCGGAAAAAGCCGAACAACTCGTCGAGCTGCTGCGGGAAATCGGCGTCGGTCTCGGGGCGAGCCCCTCGGCGCAGCACCCGCGCGGTCATACCGTCAGTGCCCGGAGCGCGGCCCAGGCCCAGGTCGATTCGCCCGGGGAAGAGCGCCTCGAGCGTGCCGAACTGCTCAGCGATGGCGAGGGACGAGTGGTTCGGCAACATCACGCCGCCGGAGCCAACGCGAATGCGTGACGTCTCCGATGCGACACGCGCGATCATCACCGCCGGAGACGACGAGGCGATGCCGCCCATGCCGTGGTGCTCCGCGAACCACAGCCGTCTGTAGCCGAGCGCGTCGACCGCACGCGCGAGCGCCACGGTCTCTTCCATCGCCACCCGCGCCGTCGAGCCATCGCGCAGAGGAATGACGTCTAACACCGAGAGCGGGATGCGCGGCGACATGCCGTGCGGCGTGCCACGATTCGAACAACGCGTACAGCAGCGCTACAGCGTCAGACCTGCACATTCAGGCGGAATCGGTGCGGCCACCGGAGTCCCCGCGGTGCAGGTCGAAGCCTGAATCGCGTCAGTACACGTCGGCCACGAGGCGGTCGTCGCGTTCGGGCACACCAGCAGGAGGTAGTACCCGCTGCAGTCGTTCGCCGACTCGTGGGTCGCGGTGCCGGCGTCGACGCGAATCACCGCGCTTGCGGTGCCGCTGCACATCGCGCCCTTCGTACACAGGGCAGCAGTGGCCGATGCGCAGTCGGGAGCGCCCGCATCGACGGTGCTCTGCGCACCTCCGCAGGCGGCGAGGGTCAGGCTGAGGGCGACGAGAACTCCACGAGGCATGACTGCTCCTATGTTGATCACCATGGGACGCGCCGTGTGCAACTGCGCGGCCACAAGCGGCTCCTCGAAGAGGCGACGTGGAGCACGTACGTTCCACGACATCAATGGCAGCTCTGTGACCGAGCTGCCTGAGTGGCGGCGAAGCGAACAACCCGCCACCGGGCGCTCACGCGCTTCAGGCCTGCGCTGCATCAGGCGCACTGAGCTGGCCGTCCGTGGCGTTCATTCGCGCTCTCCGCTGGTGTCTTCGGCGCCGCACGCTGCATCGAGAACGCCGAACTCGTGTTCATTCGCGCGGCGCGAGCACCGCACGCGCCGTTGGTGCAACCACCGCCGCACGCTGCGTCGAGCGCACCGAGGTCTCAGCGGGAGTCCAGCCGCGCGGCACGAAGCAAGAGGTAGTCGCGCTCCGCTTCGCTCGTGGTTCGGCTCGCCGCACGTCGGTAGTGAACGGCGGCACCGGAGCGGTCTCCCTGTCGGTCCAGCAAATGCGCTCGCACGGCGTCGAGGCGGTGACTGCCAGCGAGCCGCTCATCGGCGGCGACTGCCTCGAGGCGCTCGAGGCCGGCGGGAATGCCGTGCACCATGGCCACCGCGACCGCGTGGTTGAGCGCGACCACCGGGCTCTCCGACAACTGCAGCAGCACGTCGTACAGACCGAGAATCTGCGGCCAATCGGTGTCTTCAGCGTGCGGCGCTTCATCGTGCACGGCGGCGATGGCGGCCTGCACCTGGTACGGCCCGAGCTGGTGTTTCGGCAACACCGCGGTCAGCAGCGCGACGCCCTCCGCGATGGCCACTCGGTTCCAGAGCGCCCGGTCCTGTTCGTCGAGGGGAACAACGGCACCGCTCGAATCGGTTCGCGCCAGCCGGCGCGCGTCGGTAAGCACCATGAGCGCAAGCAAGCCCGCGACCTCGGCTTC
>JAEUJT010000060.1 GCA_016793525.1 Archangium sp.
AGACGTCACAGATCCAGAAGCTGGCCGCGCAGAAAGACCGCGAGCTCAAGTCGCTCGACGACGAGTTCAAAGAAGTCCTGAAAGACGTCGAATGATCCGCGCTCCGCTCGCCGCGACCCTGCTCGCCCTGATGTTGCTCGCTGGAGCCGCACAGGCCCAAGGCCCGGCCAAGAGGCCCGCCGCTGCAGCCTCGGCCAAAGACGCCGGTACCGACGCCCCAGCTGGGCCGCAGATGCCAGCGGTCAGCGCCAGCGGCACCGAACAGAAGAAAGACGTTGCGCCCGACACCGCGCCGAAGACTCGTTTCTTCGAAGGTATGGGCCGCAGCGAAGCCGAGAAGGCGCTCCTCGACGAGATGTCGAAGGCCATCGAAGCCTACGAGACCGAGTCCAAAGACTTTCGCCGCGAAGTGCAGCTGCTGGTCGAGAAAAAGTACGAAGACAAAAGAAACATTCTCGCCAACAGCTACGAGAAGTCGATCCGCGATCTCGAAGTGCTCGAGCGCCGCGAACGCCTCGACGCGATCGCCGCGTTCGAAGAATTCCTCACCCGGTACCCGAACGACGCGCGCTACACGCCCGACGTGATGTTCCGGTTGGCCGAGCTGTATTATGAAAAGAGCTCCGACGACCACACGGTTGCGATGCGCGACTACGAAGAGCAGCTCAAGCGCCTCGACCCCGAAAAGAACCCCACCCCGCCGCCCGAGCCCCACATCGACTTCAACAAGTCGATCGCGCTCTACCGTCGGCTGATCAACGAGTTCCCGTCATACAAGCTGAACGACGCCTCGTACTACTTGCTCGGGTACTGCGAAGAGAAACAAGAAGACTTCGAGAAGGCCCGCGTCTCGTACGAGAAGCTCATCGCGCTCTACCCCGACTCGAAGTTCACCACCGAGGCCTGGGTGCGCATCGGCGAGTACCTGTTCGAGGCGGTCGACGTACCCGACGCGCTGGCCAAGGCCGCCGACGCGTACGAACACGCCATCAAAGACACCAAACACCCGCTCTTCGACAAGGCGCTCTACAAGCTTGGTTGGGTGTACTACCGAATGGATCGCTTCGACGAAGCGGTCGCGCAGTTCGTGGCTCTGGTCGACTTCTACGAGGCCGAGGCCAAGCGCAAAGGCGACGAGGTGGCCGGCGGCGACCTCCGCAGCGAGGCGCTCCAGTACACCGCCATCAGCTTCGTCGACGAGAAGTGGGGCTCGCTCGCCAAGGCTCAAGAGGTGTTCGCCAAGCTCGGCGGCCGCACGTGGGAAGGCGAGATCTACCGCCGCATGGCCGACGTGTACTTCGACCAGACAAAACACCCCGAGGCCATCGAGGCCTACCGGCTCGTGCTGCAGAAAGACCCGCTCACCAAAGACGCGCCGCAGATCCAGCAGCGCATCGTTCAGGCGTACGAGCGCGACCGCAAGCTCGAAGAGGCCTTCGCCGAGTCGTCGAAGCTCTCGAACATGTTCGTCGCGGGCACGCCGTGGAACGAGAAGTGGAAGCGAGACCCCGACCTGATTCAGGCCGCCGGAGAGCTCGCCGAGAAGAGCCTGTACAGCACGGCGATTTACCACCACCAGCAAGCGCTCGTGTACAAGCAAGAAGGTAAGTTCGATCTCGCCAAGCCGGCCTTCGAGACAGCGGCGAAGGGCTACGGCACCTATCTGGCGCGCTTCCCGCGCAGCAAGAAGGCGTACGAGCTCGAATATTACTACGCGGAGTGTCTGTATTACTCCCTGCAGTTCGGTGAGGCCGCCAAGCACTACGCCGCGGTGCGCGACTCGAGCCAAGACGTGAAGTACCAGTCTGACGCCGCCTATACCGCGGTGCTCGCCTACCAGAAGCAGCTCGAGCTCGAGCAGCGGGCCGGCACCGCCAAGACCTACCCGGTGGTGACCTCCAAGGACCGGGCCGAGGGCGACAAGGTCGTCGCGGTGGCGCTCACGCCGAGCGAGCAGCAGCTCGTCGACGCCTCCGACAAGTTCATCGCCATGTCGAAGCCGGGCGACGACAAGGCCCCGGGGCTCGCCTACAAGGCCGCCGAGATCTTCTATACGCACAACCAGTTCGATGAGGCGCGGCGCCGCTTCGAGACCATCATCACCACCTACCCGAAGAGCGAAGTGGCCAAATACGCCACCAACCTCATCGTCGAGACGTACCTCATCGACAAAAACTGGGCGAAGGTTGAAGAGGTCTCCGCGCGGCTCGCCGCCAACAAAGACGTCATCGACCCCAAGTCTGATCTGTACAAGGAGCTGACCAAGTTCAAGCTCGGCGGCCGCTTCAAGCTGGCCGAAGAGCTCATGAGCAAGGGCCAGTACGACGAGGCCGCAAAGAAATACATCGAGCTCGTCGACGAAGAGCCGAAGCACGAGTACGCCGACAAGGCCATCAACAACGCGGCCGTCTGCTACGAAAACGTGCAGCGCTTCGACTCGGCGCTGAAGCTGTACGAGCGCATCGTCAGCGACTACCCGTCGTCGAAGCTCGCCGACGCGGCTCTGTTCCGCGTCGCGGTCAACGCCGAGAAGTCGTACGACTTCGACAAGGCCATCGACCGCTACCAGAAGCTGGTGAAAGACTACCCCCAGTCGAAAGACCGCGAGTCGGCGCTGTTCAACACCGCGCGGTTGCTCGAGGGCCTCCAGCGCTACAACGAGGCGGCCACCGCGTTCCTCCGCTACGCCGACCTGTACCCGAAGAGCGAAGACGCGCCGAAGAACCAGTTCCGCGCCGCGCTCATCTACGAGAAGCAGAACGACTACCCGAAGCAGATCGGCGCGCTGAACGAGTTCATTCAGAAGTTCTCGCGCGACACGGCCCAGGCCGAGCTGGTCATCGACGCCAAGAAGCGCATCGGCGAGGCGAACCTGAAGCTGAAGAAAGACGTCGAGGCCCGCAAGTCGTTCGAGGCCGCGGCCGACGACTTCGACAAGCGCGGGCTCAAGCCAGACACGGCCCCCATCGCCGCCGAGGCGGCCGCGTTCAGCCGCTTCCAGCTCGCCGAGCACGTGTTCGCCGAGTTCGACAAGGTGCGCATCGGCGGCACCGGCAAGTCGCTGCAGAACAGCTTCAACGCGAAGAAGGAGGCGGTGAAGAAGGTCAACGCCGCCTACGACAGGGTCGTCGCCTACAAGCGCGCGGAGTGGACGCTCGCGGCCTTCTACCGCAAGGGCTACGTGCTCGAGCGCTTCGCCGAGACCATTCTCGCCACGCCGGTGCCCCCCGAGGTGAAGCGCTTCGGCGAAGAGGCGGTCGCCTCGTACCAAGACCAGCTGTCGCAGCTCACCGTCGCCCTCGAAGACAAGGCCGTCGAGACCTACACCGCGGCCTTCCAGGCGGCGAAGCAGTTCCGCGTCAGCAACGAGTGGACGAAGAAGACCCTCGAGTCCCTCAACCGGTACCGGCCCAAGGAGTACCCGATGCTCAAGGAGCCCAAGCAGCTCATCTCCTCCGAGCTCGTCTTCCCCGACGGCGCGGTCGCCACCGTCGAAGGCGCGGTGGTCAAGCCGGCCGAATCGCCGCAGAAGCTGAAGGGAGACGAGAAGTGACGGACCGAGGGTTCCTCACGCTGCGAGCGCTGGCGGTGGCCGGCGTGGTCGCGGCGTGCGCGTCGACGCCGGAGTCGAAGCCCGACATGTCGACGCCACCGGCGGAGACGGGCGAGGTCCCGTACACCCCGAAGACGGCCACTCCGACGACGACGGCTCCGGCGCCGACCCAAGCGGAGACCGCGCCCACCGCCGAAGCCCCCGCCGCTGCAGGTGAGGCCGCCCCGGCAGCGCCCGCCAAGCCAGCGACTCCGCCGCCGCCACCCAAGTACACCTTCTCGGCCTCGACGCAGAACCACTTCAAAGACGGCACGGCCGCGCTCGAGAAAGGCGACCTGGCCGCCGCCGAGCGCACCTTCAAAGACGTGCTGGCCAACGAGCCGAAGGCCGACCACGCGGCCACCAACTTGGGTCTCATCGCCGAGCGGCGCGGAGACCTCCGCGAGGCCGAGGCGCAGTACCGCCGCGGCATCGCCATCGACTCCGCCAACACCAGCTCGTGGGACGCGCTGGCACGCCTGCTGTGCCGCACCAAGCGCTGCAGCCAGGCCGACACCGAGACG
>JAEUJT010000095.1 GCA_016793525.1 Archangium sp.
CTCGTCGGTGACGAAACAGCGCGTCGACTCTCGAGGGAACGTGACGACAGAGCCCGGCCCGCGCACCTGCGTCAGCACCACCTCGCCCCGGCCTTTGAGCTCGTAGCGGAACACCGGGCGCTGGGCGCCCGCTTCGGATCCAGCGGTCTCCAACGTCGTTCGCGCAGCTGCATACGAATACGCCTCGTCGACCGTGACTCGCCCATTGCCGTCGTCGTCGGCTGCGCCGCGGAGGCCGCTGACGAAATGGTGGGTAAACACCGAGCCTCCGAGCGCGCGAGCCTCTTGCGACAGCTCATCGGCGCCGGAGCTGGCGAGAATGGCGGTGCCTTCGACCTGCACCGCATCGTCGAGCTTCACGTTGAACGTCGAGGTGGGCCGCGCGCCCTTCACCGCGAGGAGCGAACCGGCCTGGCAGGCGTCGAACACGCCGATCTTCACTCGGCTGGGGTGTTGCTTGAGCCGGGCGTAGAGCGCGTCGAGCCGCAGCGGAGCGCCCTGGAGGTGGAGGTGCTGCGCGTCAGCGTGGCCCGAGTAGAAAAACACGAGCATCTCGGGGTGCATCGCTTCGCTCTGCGCGACGACGTTCAGCACCTGCTCGGTGGTCGGGTCTTCGAGCACGATGACGTCGGGCGCAGCGAAGTCGCCTGACTCGAGCAGCACCGCCGCGACCCGCTTCGCGTCATCGTGCGCATGGCGGAGCGGCCGGTCCATCGCCCAGCCGGTGTTCGCGCCGATGACGATGGCCTGCCGCCGCTGCTGCGCGAGCGCCGTCATCGCCGACAGCATGGTCACCGCGATCAGCGCCCGCCGCATGCCGCGCCTCATACTCGAAAAATCACTTCCCAACCCATGGCCCCCAAGCGACAGAGCGGGTTCAACGCTTGGAGGTCGCGCATGGTTCGCCTCAGCTGTGTCTGTCTCTCGATGGTGCTGCTCGCCGCGTGCGGAACCACGCTCAAAGCCGAGCGGAGAGAGAGCGCGCTCTACTCCTTTGAGCAGGAGCGGCCGGGCACCTCGCTCCTCGACGTCTCCATTCCCGACGAGGTGCTGGCGCGCGCGCCGAACGACTTCGGCAACATCGCGGGGCTGGTGTCGAAGACGCTGCGCGACACCATCGACGCGCAGGGTGGCTTCATGGCCTTCGACAAGACCGACCTTGGCTTCAAGGGCACCTGGGACCGTGGAGCGCTTCGCCCCGTCGAAGGTGTGCCTGCAGGGGTGCAGACGCCGCTGGTGACCCTGGTGCGGGTCGTCGATTGGCGCACGGTGGTTGAGACGTACGGCAAGCAGACCCGAGACGTGGCGCGCGTGCACCTGGTCCTCTCCACCTGGACCCGCGAGGGAAAGGAAGTGAGCACCGACGACATCGAGGTGGTGGCCACGGCCGGCGTGAACCAGCGCTCGATTCGCACCAACCACGAGCGGGTCTTGTCGTGGTACCGCACGATGTACGACGACTTCAGCGCACCGACGTTGAACACCCGGGCCGAGCTGTTCATGGCGGCGTTGCGCGACGCGATGGCGCTCCACTGCTACCCGTTCTTCTCGCACCGGCCGGTGGTGCGTTACTCGTTGATGGACGACGAACCACTCAAGCCGGGCGTGCAGGCGGCGCTGAGCGGGAACTACGACGAGGCGCAGGCGCTGTGGCTGGCGGTCGCCGAAAAAGATCCGGCGGCCCACGGCGCGCTCTACGACGCGGCGGTCATTCACGCGATCAAGGGCGACGACGAGGCGGCCTATCGCCTGCTCGTGCGGGCCATGAACATCGAAGACAAGTACCTCTACCTGGTGCTCCGGAGCGACGTGGAGGCGCGCCTCACGCTGCGCAAGAAGATCATGCCCGACGGCATGGTGCTGATCGGCGTGCTGCCGAAATAAATCTTTTCCCCACGCGGCCCGTTCAGACGTCGCAGCGATGCGGCGCATTTCGCGCCAGCACGTTCTCGGAGATTCCCCATGAAGCTTCTCGCCCTCGCCGTCATCACCCTCTCGACGTTGTTCACCACCGGCTGCGGCACCAGCCCGCTCGACGCCTGCAAGGGGCGCGTGGCCGCCGACTGCAAAAAGATGTGGTCGTGCCCGGGAGTGAGCGTGAAGCTCGGCAACGACGAGGCGAGCTGCACCTCGAGCGGCGAAGCGCTGTGCACCCTCGCGACGAGCGGTACGTGCAAAAACGGCCCGTACGACACGGCGGCCACCACGGGGTGTACGGCCGACATTCAGGCGGCGAGCTGCGAGCAGTACACCGCGGGCACCTTCGCCATGGCCAACTGCGACAAGAGCACCTGCGAGCTGTGACGCGTCAGCGGCACTCGAGTGGCTGGCCCAAGGCCTCGCGCAGCGACGCGTAGATCTCGAGCACGTTCACCCGGTGATCAGCGGCCTGGTACACACGGCGCCCTCGGTAGGTCGCGATGGCGCCGTGGCTGGCCCACCCTTCTCTCGCCACCACGCGCTTCGCTTCGCTCGAGGTATGCGGCACCGTTCGCACAGAGAGCGCGCCGTGGAACTCCGGCTGGAGACCGCGCACGGCGGCCTTGGTCGCGTCGCAGACGCGTCAAAACGTGAGGTGGTAATACGTGACTTCGAGCTCGGCTGAAGGCCCGGGCTGCGTGGGAGCGCACGCGGAGAGCGCTCCCATCGTCAGCACGAAAGACACAGCCAGCACGACCAGCGTGCCAGCCTTCATTGCAGCTTCAGGCCCTTGAGCTTGTCGGCCAGCGAGTTGAAGCCGCCCGACGACTTGGTCGACTTCGCCTGCTGCGCCTTCCACGCCTCGAGATCGGCGCGCTCTTCGGTCTTCGACGCGGCGGTGATCGACAACTTGATCTTCGAGCCCTCGAGCTCGATGACCTCGGCCTTCACCTCGTGCCCCATGGGGAACACGCGCTTCAGGTCGGTGCCGCGGTCGGTGCCGGTCTCGCTGCCGGGCACCAGGCCGGTGTGGCCGTCGAACTCAACGAAGATGCCGTAGGACTCGATGCGCACCACCTTGCCGGTGATGATCGCACCACGCTTCGGACGCGGCGCGGCGGCGGGCTTGGCGGCCTTCTCAGCAGGGGCGCCTTCGGTCGCGGCCGGAGCCGACGACGTCGCCACCCCATCACCGACTGCCACGCCGTCTTTCACCAGGCGCAGCGCGACGCGCTTCTCGTCGGTGTCGATCTTCTCGATCTTCACCTCGACCTCGTCGCCGACGCGCAGCACGTCACGCGGGTGCGCGATGCGGCGGTCGCTCATGGCGGAGACGTGGATCAACCCGTCGACGCCAGGGAACAGCTCGATGAACGCGCCGAAGGGCTGCAGGCGAACCACCTTGCCCTTGAGCTGCGCGCCCTCGGCCAGCTTCGGGAGCGCCGCGGTGAACGGATCTTCCATCAGCTTGCGCATCGAGAGCGTGATGCGCTCCTTGCGCTTCGACTTGTCGGGAGAGTTCGGCTCGGCGGCCTCGAGGCGAATGATCTCGACCTCGACCTCGTCGCCGACCTTCACCACGTCGCTCGGGTGCTGCACGCGCACGTGCGAGATTTCGGAGACGGGAATGAGCCCTTCGAGCCCGCCGAGGTCGACGAACGCGCCGAACGCCTGCACGTTCACCACGCGGCCGCGGATGATCTTGCCGACCTCGAGCGTCTTGCGGAGCTCGACGGCCTTGCCCTTGAGCTCTTCTTCGATCAGCGAGCGGCGCGAGAGCACCACGTTGCGATCGCGAACCTCGGTGACGCGGAAGGTGAGGCGCTGGCCGACGAGCTCGTCGGGCTTGGCGACCGGCCGCACGTCGAGCTGGCTGGTGGGGCAGAAGGCGCGAATGTCGCCGACCGCGACCTCGACGCCGCCCTTGTTCACCGCGATCACGAGACCTTCGATCGGCATGCCCGACAAACGCGCATCGGAGAGCATCGAGAGCGACGCGGCGCCCTTCGACATTTTCCGCGAGAGCGCGATGCCCTTGGCGCCGGTCTCGATGACGAACGCTTCGACTTCGTCACCCACGCCGAAGCGGAGGATGCCTTCGTCGTCTTTGAGCTCATCGAGCTCGATCATCGCCTCGAGCTTGCCGATCGTGACGAACACGTTTTCGGCGCCGAGCTGGAAGATCTTGGCGCGCACCTTCTCGCCAACCTTGGGGAGCTTGCGCGTCGGGAGCCCGCCGTCTTTGGCGTGCTTCTCGAACATCTCGGCGAAGGACTCCTGCTCGGAGACCTCGTCGGAGACGGAGGGGCCTTGACGAACCACCGGGGTGACCGGCGCCGCCGCGGCGTGACCGTTGGTGTCGCCCGTGGGCGCGACAGGCGTCGGCTCGGGCTTGCGCGTCTCGATGGCTCCTCCGGCGCGCTTCACCACCACCATGGGGCCGCCGGTCTTGCGCTCTTCGCGACGGGGCGCGTCGCCGCGGGCGGGCTTCTCGCGCCGCTCGCCACCTTGCCCCGAGGGAATGCCCAACATCGCATCACCGAACGTCGCTTTCGGCCTGTTCTGTTCGCTCACGGATACATCCTTGTTGTGTCGCAGTTGCGCACCCGCCGGCCACGAAGGCCAACGGTAGACGGCGCGCCTTAGCAGAACGCTGGGGGGCTTGTCAGCGGGCCACGGCGTCGAGCACCTGGCCGCGGGCGGCCGCCGGGCTTGGGACCCCCAGCAGCGCGGCCATGGTCGGGGCCAGGTCGATGACCCGGGCGTCTCCAGCGCGGGTCTGCCGGAGCGCGCCGCCGAAGAACACGAGGGGAACCAGGCGATCGTACCCGTAGGCCGAGCCGTGATCGGTGGCATCACCGTACCCCCACATCATGTACGGCTGGGTCACCACGATGAAGTCGGGCGAGCGGCCCTCGTAGGCGCCGCGGCGGTACGGGTCGGATTCGGAGGCCGCGAGGACTTGTGGCAGCGGGAGGAGATCGCGCACCCCGGGCACCTGCCGCGCCGCTTTTCGAAGCCGCTCTGCGATGCCGAGCACCTTGGCGCGAACCTCCGCTGGCGCCACGAGGCCCTGCGCCTTGGGGCCGATGAACCACGTCCCTGGCCCGAGCGCGGCCTCGGCTTCTTTCTTCACCGCGGCGAGCACCACCGAGGGGTCGACCGCACCCGACTCGAGGCGCTGGGCTCTCGTCAGCTCCGGGCGCGGCATGACCCCGTGATCCGACGTGAGCGCCACGACGTAGCGGCCCTTCCCCACCTGCGCATCGAGCGCCCGGAGGAGCCGGCCGATCTGCGCGTCGATGACTCGATAGTCGGCTGCGGATTTCGCCGAATCGGGGCCGAGCTGATGCCCGATGCGATCGTGCCCAGAGAAGCTCACGACGAGGAGATCAGCGACCTCGTCACCTCCGAGCGAGTGCGCCTTCACCGCGTCGAGCGCCACGTCGACCACCCAGGTGTCGAGCAGCGGCTGGAGCAGCATGCGCTCGCCCCAGGGCTCGACGTCTTTCACGGGAGGCGGCGGGT
>JAEUJT010000163.1 GCA_016793525.1 Archangium sp.
AAGTGCCTCGCCCTGCGCATCGGCAGCGCCCTGGGTCAGAAAGAGGGCTGGCTCGCCGAACACATGCTCATTCTCGGCGTCGAAGACCCCGACGGGCAGACCACCTACGTGGCGGCCGCGTTCCCCAGCGCGTGCGGCAAGACCAACTTCGCGATGATGATTCCCCCCAAGCGCTTCAACGGGTGGAAGGTGTACACCGTGGGCGACGACATCGCCTGGCTGCGCGTCGGCACCGACGGCCGGCTCTGGGCGGTCAACCCCGAAAACGGGTACTTCGGCGTCGCGCCGGGCACGAACTGGCAATCGAACCCGAACGCGATGAAGACCATCGAGAAGAACACCATCTTCACCAACGTGGCGGTGACGAAAGACAACTGCGTGTGGTGGGAGGGCATGGACGGCGAGGTGCCCGACGAGCTCACCGACTGGAAAGGCCAGCCCTGGAAGAAGGGCAGCACCGAAAAGGCCGCGCACCCGAATTCCCGCTTCACCGCGCCGGCGTCGAACAACCCGATGTTGTCGGCGCACGTCAACGACCCGCGGGGTGTGCCCATCTCGGCCATCATCTTCGGCGGCCGCCGCAGCAACACGGTGCCGCTGGTGATGCAGTCGTTCAACTGGGGCCACGGCGTGTACCTGGGCGCCACCTTGGCCTCAGAGACCACCGCCGCGGCGACGGGCGCGCAGGGCGTGGTGCGCCGCGACCCGATGGCGATGCTGCCCTTCGCTGGCTACAACATGGCCGACTACTTCGCCCACTGGCTGGGCATGCAGCGGCACATTCCCTACCCTCCGAAAATCTTCATGGTGAACTGGTTCCGCAAGAACAAGGCGGGCAAGTTCCTCTGGCCGGGCTACGGCGAAAACATGCGGGTACTGAAGTGGGTGCTCGACCGCGCGCACGGCAAGGTAGGCGCGCAGGAATCGCTCTTCGGCTGGGTGCCCAAACAGGGCCACATCGACCTCTCGGGGCTCGACATCGACCCGCTCACCGTCGACGAGGCCACCGCCATCAACGAGGCGGAGTGGAAAGAAGAGCTCAACGCGCAAAAGGCCTTCTTCGACCAGTTCGGCGAGCGCATGCCCAAGTCGCTCGAGCTGACGCGCCAGCAGCTGCTCTCACGTCTGAGCTGAGCTGGTTCTCCCTTCGGGGAGACCCAGCGCTTGGGGCTACGCGGCCTCGAGCGCCTTCGACACCGCGTCGCGCAGGTCGTGAAGAGAGAATGGCTTGTGCAGCACCTCGGTGGCCCCGGCGGCGCGAATGCGCTGGTCGTCGGCGGAGGTCTCTAAGAAGCCCGACGCGATGATGATGGGCAGCGACGGGCTGCGCTCGCGCAGCCGCAGCATCGTCTCCGCTCCACTCAAGCCCGGCATCACCATGTCGCACACGGCCAGGCGCGGCGGGGTGCGGCTCTCGAGCTTGGCCAGCGCCTCTTCACCCGACGCGGCCACGTCGACGTCGAACCCCAGGTGCCGCAAGAAGTGCCCCAGCACCCGAAGAATGTTGTCGTCGTCGTCGATGATGAGCACCCGCCCGCGCGACTCGTGCGACTGCGGTTCGTCGAGCAGGTCGAAGGCCACCGTCGGCAGCCAGAGGGTGAAGGTGGTGCCGGTGCCGGCGGTGCTCTCGACCCGCACGTCGCCGCGGTGGGCGCGCGCGGTGGTGTAGACGAGCGCCAGGCCCAACCCGGTGCCGCGGCCGCGCGGCTTGGTGGTGAAGAAGGGCTCGAAGGCCCGGCGCTTCACCTCGTCGCTCATGCCCACGCCGGTGTCGCGAATGCGCAGCACGAAGCGGCGCGCGTCGACGTCGCCGGAGACGTGCAGCTCTCCGCCGCCGGGCATGGCGTCGCGGGCGTTGATGCAGAGGTTGACCACCGCCTGCACCACCTGCGAGCGGTCGCCCATCAGCTCGACCGGGGCCCCGGGCAGGTCAACCTTCAACCGCACCGACGGGGGCAGCAGCCGCGCGCTGAGGGAGGTGGCCTCGCGCAGGGCGTCGACGACGTCGAAGGCCTCGCGGCGAATGGGCTCTTTGCGCGCGAAGGAGAGCAGCTGGTGCATCAGGTCTCGGCCGCGCTGCACCGCCACCAGAATCTGGTCGAGGTCGGCCTTATGGGTGGTGTCGGTCACCTCTTCGCGGAGCGCTCCGGCGCAGCTCAGCACCACCGACAGCACGTTGTTCATGTCGTGGGCCACGCCGCCCGCGAGCTGCCCCAGCGCGTCGAGCTTGTGCGCCTGAGCGAGAGCCCGGGTGAGCGATTCGCGCTCGGCCTCGAAGCGCAGCCGCTCGGTGATGTCGCGCAGCGAGGCGTAGACCCAGTCACGCCCGTCGAGGTGCACGGCGCCGCAGCTCACCTCGACGTGCCGGAGGCCTGAAGCAGAGGACACCACCAACACCGTGTCGGAGGTGTCGGGCGAGCGCAGCGCGGTGGCGCTGTCGGCGGCCCGATCGGGAGGGAAGAGGCTCGTCAACGAGCGTCCGGCGAGGGCCTCGGGCGCGACGCCGAAAATCGTCGCAGCGGCGGCGTTTGCCTCGACGACAGTCGACGCATGTGGGTCGACCACCACCAGGCCTTCACGCGCCGACTGAAACAGCGCGGAATACCGCGCGTCCTTCGAATGCGACATTCCATCCACCCCGACCACGTAACAGGCGAATTCTACGGCGCATCATTCTCGACTTCACGCGGGCCCACCAGTCGGGTCCTTCAGGACCTCGGAGGGTGGGTCACGGCTGCGCTCGACTCCGGCTGTGCGTCGGCCTCGGCGCCGGGCTTGAGCGGCTCGAGCTTGAGCACCCGCTGCACGACGGCGTGGGCCGCGTACACCACCGGCGTCAACCCCACCGCGACTCCGATTTTCACGAGGTATGAGGTGGCGATGAGCTCGAGGAGGGCGGGCAGCGTCTGAATACCCACCCACACCCCGGTCTGGATCACGGCGGTGTCGATGAGCTGCGAGACCAGGGTGCTCCCGGTGGCGCGGAGCCAGATGAAGCGCCCCGACGTCGTGCGCTTGAGCAGGTCGAAGACCCAGATGTCGAGGAACTGCGACAGCAGGTACGCCACCATCGACGCGAGGAGGATGCGCTGGCCCCCGCGGAACACGGCGTCGAACGAGCCCTGGGTGACGCCCTTCCACTCCGGGTCGAGGGTGCCGGCGTGCCACGGCAGGTACACGGAGATGGTGATGATGGTGAAGGCGAACACCGCCATGGCGAAGCCGACCCAGGTCACGGTGCGCGCGGCGCGCTTGCCGTAGAACTCGTTGAGCACGTCGGTCAGCACGAACGTCATCGGGAACGGGATGATGCCGGCCGACAGCGTCCACGTTTTTCCGAAGAAGGTGACGTCGAACAGCTTGCTGCCAATGATGTCGCCGATGAGGAGCGCCGACACGAACAGCGCTGCCAGGGACAAGAAGACCGTGGCGCGGGTGTCGAGCCGAAACACAGCGCGCGGCATACTCCGGGGCGGGGCGGTGCAGGAGCGCTTTCTTCGAGCGCCGCATCGGGTCTCCGCGCGGAGAGGCGCCGGGCACACGCGCGGGGTGTGCCGTAGAGTCGACGCGCGATGTGGAGCGGGCCGATGAAACGCATGCTGAGCGTCGGAGCCGTGCTGCTCGGGGCGAGCGCGGCGTCGGCCCAGTCGTTTTCGCGCTCGCAGCGGCTGCTGCTGTCTGAAGGCACGCTGCGCGGGAGCCCGCGGGTGATGGGCATCGCGGGGGCGTACGTGGGCCTGGCCGAGGGCGCCGAAGGGCTCACCCGCAACCCCGCCGCCGCCGCCGCGAAAGACCCGACCTACAAGGCCGACTTCAACATCGACTTCGCCTTCACCATGCACTTCCTCCCGCCGGGGGCCACCGCGGAGCAAGATTGGGACAGCGACGGCCTGCCCGACCAATCGGCCGCGGGGCCCTTCGCCTTCTTGGGGACGCAGGTCATCTACGTGGTGGGCGCGCTGCAGTACAAATCGTTCGCGCTCGGCGTCGGCGTCGACCTGCAGAACTTCCTCAACCGCACCGACACGCCGGGCGGCGAGCTGCAGCGGTTTCACAACGTCTCGTACACGCACGCGTTCGGCACGCTGTCGGCGGCGTTTTGGTACGACCAGATTCTCGTCGGCCTGGGCATCGAGTCGACCCACGCCTTCGTCGGCTACGCGGAGCAGCGGCCGGGCGACTTCATTCCACGCCGAAAGACGTGATGGCCTTTCACGGC
>JAEUJT010000363.1 GCA_016793525.1 Archangium sp.
TCGTACGCGCCGCCAAAGAGGCGGGCTACACCGAGCCGGATCCACGCGATGACCTCTCGGGGCTCGATGTGGCGCGCAAGCTCGTCATTCTCGCGCGGGAGAACGGGTGGTCCACCACGCTCGACGCGGTGGCACTCGAGAGCCTCGTGCCCAGCTCCTTGCGCGCCTGCAGCACGGCGGAGTTCATGTCGCGACTCACCGAGCTCGACGGGCCGATGTCAGAGCGCCTCGCCCACGCAAAGACCCACGGCGCGGTGCTCCGCTATGTGGCGCGGCTCGAGGCGGGAGGAAAAGCCTCGGTCGGGCTGGTGGAGCTGCCGTCGGCGCACGCGTTCGCGCACATTCAGCTCACCGACAACGTGGTGCAGTTCAAGACCAAGCGGTACCACCAGAACCCGCTCGTGGTGCAAGGGCCCGGCGCGGGCCCGGAGGTGACCGCCGCTGGTGTCTTCGCCGACGTGCTCCGGCTCGGCGCGGCGCTGGGAGCGAAGCTGTGACCCGCGCCACCACGTTCGCTCCGGCTCCAGGTGGTACCGCGGCCGTCAGGGGTGACCCGCTCGAGCGCATCGAGACCACACGGAGCGCCACGTCATGAAGCACGCCACCGCGTTCGCTCCGGCGTCGGTCGGCAACGCCGCCGTGGGCTTCGATGTGCTCGGGCACAGCATCGAGGGCGCCGGCGACCGAGCGACGGTGCGCCTCACGTCTTCGGGCGAGGTGCACATCACCGCGATTTACGGCGTGGTGCAGACGCTCCCGCGCGATGCGGCGTCGAACACCGCGGGGCGGGCGTTGCTCGGGCTCGCGGCGCGGCACCCCGGCATCGGCTTCGAGCTCGAGCTGCACAAAGGCATCGCGCTCGGCTCCGGCATGGGTGGATCCGCGGCGTCGGCCGTTGCGGCGCTGGTGGCGGCGAACGCCGTGCTGCCCACGCCCGAGTCGCTCGAGGTGCTCTACGACCTGTCGCTCGATGGCGAAGCCGTCGCCAGCGGCAGCCGCCACGGAGACAACGTCGCGCCCATGTTCCTCGGTGGGCTCACCATCGCCCCGGCAGAGGGCATGCCCGTGCGCGTGCCGGTGCCCGCTGAGTTGTACTGCGCGCTGGTGCACCCTCACGCCGTGCTCGAGACGCGCACCGCCCGCGCGGTGTTGAAAGACCCCTACCCGCTCCACGACTTCGTGGTGCAGAGCGAAGGCCTCGCGCTGGTGTTGGCCGGGTGCTTCACGAATTCGTTGTCGTTGATCCGCCGCGGGTTCCGCGACGTCTTGGTGGAGCCGCGCCGCGCCCCGCTGGTGCCGCACTTCGCGCGCGTGAAGCAGGCCGCGCTCGACTGCAACGCCCTGGGCGCGAGCATCTCTGGCGCGGGCCCGAGCGTGTTCGCCTGGTGTGAAGGCCGAGCCACCGCCACGCGCGCCGCGGCCGCCATGGCCTCGGCCTTTCGCGAGGGAGGCGTCGAGGCCGACGTCTTCGTCTCTCCCGTCGCTGGACCCGCGGCACACCTGGTCTCGCCGTGACGCGGTGGGCGCTCGCCACAGCGCTCGCCCTCACGGCCTGCGCCGCACCCGTGACAGCACCGCCGACCGCGTGCTTCGCCTGCGCCAGCGCCACCGAGTGCCGAGCCGGCTTCACGTGTCGGCGCGGTCTCTGCGTGGGTGAAGGCTGCTCCCTCGAGCCGTACCACTTCGACCTCTCGCCAACACACGGCGCCGTGGGCTCCGTGTTCTCCCTCATCGGCTTCGACACGGCGGCGGTGTCGGCCGTACGCATCGGGAACACCGATGCGCTCGTGGTGGCGCGCAGCAGCGAGGCCACGGAGGTGCTGGTGATGCCGGGCACACGCGGCGGGCGCGTCGAGGTCATCACCGACGAAGGGTCGACGTTCGCGGCGTCGAGCTTCGAAGTCGACCCGCCGCCGCCCATGACCCCGCTGACGCAGCGCGCGCGCGTGGCCACCTCCGACCAGGTCGGCCAGGCGGGCTTCGGGAGCTCGGTGGCGCTGAGCGCAGATGGCCAGACGCTGGCTGCGGGTGCCTACAAAGACGCGAACTGGGTCGGCGCGGCGTGGGTCTTTCGTCTCGAGGCCGATGGGGGATGGGTGCCGAAGACGCCCAAGCTCGCCGACGGCACCACGCGCGGCGCGTCAGGGTGCCAAGGGTACAGCGTGGCGCTGAATGCAACGGGAAGCCTCGTCACGGTTGGAGGCCACTGTGACACCGGCGCATCGTGGACCTATGCGCGACAGCCCGACGGCACCTGGCGGATCCGCGGCGCGCGCATCGATGGGCTCGCGGCTGACGCGCACTGGGAGGCCATGTCGTTGGCGACGAGCGCAGCGGGTACGACGCTGCTCCGCAGCAGTGCTTCGGAGGGCGTGGCCGCGGCGCGCGTTCTCTCCCCGAGCGCCTCGGGGTGGGAGACGCCGGGCACGCTCCTCGCCGCCGACGCGGGTTTCTTCACCGCCGCCGTGGGCCTCAGCGCCGACGGGAACGTCGCGCTCGTCAGCGGCACGCCGCGCACGCCAAGTACGGCCTACGCCTGGGTGTTCCACCGCGTCGACGGCGTGTGGCAGCAGCCAGGCCAGGCGCTCTTCGGAACAGACCTCACCGACGCCGTGGCGGGCCACACGCGCGCGGCGCTGAGCGGAGATGGCTCGACGGCGGTGCTCTTGGCGTTGCGCTCGGTGCCGGGCACCACGCGCCGCGCCGCTTCAGCGTGGGTCTTTCGCCGTGCGGCCGACGGCACCTGGCGACCGGAGGGCGGCCAGATCGACGTGCCGGGCATGCGCCTCGGCAGTGAACCTCAGGGCCTGGCCGTGGACTTCGTCGGCGGCCGCTTTCTCGTCGTCGGCGCCGGACCCAATGGAGATCAGGTCAAGGTCGCGCAGTACCTGCGCGGAGACGGCGGGTGGGCTGGCCAGGGCGAGGCGCTCTCGCTCGGCGCCGCGGGGTTGGACCCCAACCAGATCGGCCCCACCGTCGCCATCAGCCTCGATGGAGCGACCGTCGTCGTGGGCGTCGCCTCGGACAACGGCAACCGCGGCGCGGTGTACGTGCTGCGCGCCGATTGACGGCACGCCGCGGCCAGAAACGTCACGCCCGACGCTGGCCAGTGACGCGCGCGCTGGCGTCGAGCTGCGCCTGGAGCGCCTCGATGAGCAGTGTGACACCTGCCTTCGGTCGAACGCCTTTGCGGGTGATGACCCGAAGATCGAACGGGCGCCC
Source organism: Archangium sp. (assembly GCA_016793525.1). Next base: position 3,223 of record JAEUJT010000363.1, read on the forward strand.
ATCTGGCAGGCCGCGCAGCACCCGGAGCCGACCGTCGCGCAGGTACGGCGTCAACGTCATCTCGGGGAAGTACCCGAGGAACTCGCCTCCCATGGCGAGCTCGATGCCCATCTGCAACAGCTCAATGGTGGCACCAACGCGCCGTGCCGCGAGCTGCTCGGGAAACTGGTCGAGCGGCGGCAGGTGCTCAGCGTCGAGAAACCGTGGCACCACGAAGGGCAGCTCGCTGGCTTGCTTCGGCGTGATTCGGCCGCGCGCATGGAGCGGGTGTCGACGACCACACACCAGCACACCAGGTGAACGGCCGAGCGCCCGGTACTCGAGCTCGGTGCGCGTGCCGCCACCGACGGTGAGCCCTACGTCGATGCGCCCTTGCACCAACAGCGTCTCCATTCGCTCGGGGTACATCTCGTACGCGAGCGGAACGAGCTTCGGTTGGGCGCGGATCAGTGTGGTCAAGGCCTCCGGAAGCAGTCGAGTGGAGAACACCTCCATCGCGGCGATGCGCAGCTCTCCGTGGACTGGCGTGGTTCGCCCCTCGAGCTCGCTGCGGAGATCGTCGACCTCCCGCAAGATTCGCTCGGCGTGCGCTCGCAAGGCCTCTCCGCCCGCAGTCAGCGTGACCCGCCGGGTGGTGCGCACGAAGAGGGCGGTGCCGAGGTCGGCCTCGAGGCGTTTGACGGCCTTGCTGATGGCAGGCGGCGTGACGTGAACCGTGGCTGCGGCGCGTTGAAAACTGCCGAGCGACGCCGCGTGCCAGAAATACCGAAGATCGGTCAGCTCCATGGGTTCCTCACGCGACAGAATACAGTGAATATTCGTCGCTTGTCGGAATCTGTATGCATCGCCATCGTCCGCGCCATGAAGACATCTTTTCTCGTGGTCGTGACAGCGGTGCTCGGAGCATGTGGCGGCACACCTCCAGTCGTTGACGAAGAAGGAGGCCTTCCCTCGGGGCCAGCGCTCGCCGTCGTGGCCGGCTCCGAAGTCGTCATCGTCGGCCCAGACGGCGTTGTCCGCGGGCGCTACGGCTTCCCCCCGCCGGTGAGCCCTCAGCTCGGCTTCGTCGTACTGAGCGCACCTCGAGCTGGGCGCGTCGCCGCGGTCTCGTACCTCGACGGGCCTGGCGAACATTCGTCGCAGCACCAGCTGGTGCTCGACCGTGGCGGGCGAATCATCTGGGAGAAACGCGTCACCGGGCGCTGCGGCCCCGTTCGACTCGGAGACGACGGCGACTTCGTCTCCTGCAACCCGAGCGCATCAAGCTGGACCTACCACGCGGTCGATGGCGGAACGGTCGAGATCCCGGGGGTGAACGTGCTCGCGGATCCACTCTCGGGCGGGCTGATTCCCGCCTCGGTGCAGCGCGGGGACGCCACTCTGTGCGGCTTCTGGAACGTACGCACTGCCGCCTTCGAGCCATGGACGCACGCAACGTGCGGCTCCGTGTTTCGCCTCGGCGCGTCGGTCGTCCACATGACCGTCAGCGGAGACAAACGCGCCTTCATCGAAGAAACCGCGAGCGGCGCACACGTCGTCGAGTCTCCAGACTTCGGCTCGCGCACCCTCATTCTCGAGGTGAATGAGGAGACCCACGAGGTGCTTCTCGGCGCCACGCACTCCGACACCGGCAAGCTCGACTTCGACTCACTCGTTCGAGTCGACGCGCAGCGCGTCGCGCACTCGGTGCACGTCCGTCCAGAGGTCGCTGTTCGCCGTTCGCCGTTCACAGCCGGGCCCGCCTGGCCGCACCTTGGGCCGAACGGAACACTCCTCCTCGGCCAGCGAGACGCGTACGTCGGCGCGCTGTTCCAGACGGTGAACGGAACGGAGTGGGACCGAATCGGCCAGGGGCTCGTCGACATCGACGGCATCACCTCCGCCTCTCGTGGAGGAACCACCGTCGTGGCGGGTCTGCGCTCGACGCCGCGCGCCATGACCGAGCCGTTCATGTTCGCGTGGGAACAACCACTGACGGGTGACTCGCTTCAGGTCATCACGAAGGAGGACGGGACAGTGGGGTTGACGCCGGCGCGCATCAACCCGTTCCTCGCCATTCCACTCACTCGTGACGGCCGGCGGCTCGCGTACTGGAATGACGATTCGCTCGTGCTCTTCGACGCGCGCGAGGGCACGTTGACGGCCGTTCCTTCACTCGCCGATGCGACGGGTCGCGGCGCGCTGGCGTGGATCGAGTGACCAGGTAGAAGCGACTCCATGCGATGTCACAGCACTCGAGGTACAGAGCGCGTCTCACTGGTGGAGGCCATCGCGCAGGGCCTCGCGCCCGATGGTGGGTTGTACGTACCGGAGTCGCTGCCGCGGGTGACGCTCTCCGCCGGCACCTCGCTCGCCGACACCGCCACGGCGCTGTTGCAGCCATACTTCGCCGACGAGGTCATCGACGTCGCGGCGGTGTGCCGTGCGGCCTTCACCTTCGACGCGCCACTGCGAAAGCTGAGCGGATCCAACTCGCTGCTCGAGCTCTTCCACGGCCCGACCGCGGCCTTCAAAGACTTCGGCGCGCGCTTCTTGGCGGAGTGCGTGGTGCGGCTCCCCCAACCGCCGAAGACGATTCTCGTCGCCACCTCAGGTGACACCGGAGCCGCCGTCGCCGCGGCCTTCCACCGCAAGCCCGGCGTGCGCGTCGTCATTCTCTACCCCGATGGGCGCGTGTCGGCGCGGCAGGCGCACCAGCTCGGCGCGTTCGGCGACAACGTGCATACCTTTCGCGTCGCAGGCACCTTCGACGACTGTCAGCGGCTGGTGAAGGCCGCCTTCGCCGACGAGGGGCTCCGCACGTCGCGGGGCCTCGGCTCGGCGAACAGCATCTCGTTGGGTCGGCTGCTGCCGCAAATGGCGTACTACGCGCAGGCGGCGCTCACGTTGGGCCAGCTGAACGTGGTGGTGCCGACGGGCAACCTGGGCAACGCGCTGGCGTGTCTCATGGCCAAACGCATGGGCCTGCCCATCGGCGACATCGCGCTCGCCACCAACGCCAACCGCACGCTGCCTGACTTTCTGAAGGCGGGCCGCTACGCGCCGCAGCCCAGCGTCGCCACCCTCGCCAACGCGATGGATGTCGGGGCGCCGAGCAACGTGGAGCGGCTCCAGTACTGGTACCCCGACGCGGCGACGATTCCGCTCACGGCCGATTCTGTCGACGACGCCACGATTCGCGACACCATTCGCCGCACGTGGAAGGAATCGGGCATCGCGGTGTGTCCCCACACGGCGTGCGGCCTCGAGGTGCTGCGACGAATTCGCGCACGAGGCGGGCAGGGAAATTGGGTGGTGGCGGCGACGGCCCACCCGGCGAAGTTCGACACCGTGGTCGAGCCACTCATCGGCCAGACAGTCCCCGTGCCCCCGGCCCTCGCGGAGCTGCTGGCGCGACCGTCGACCGCGCTCCCCCTCGAAGCGAGTGACTCGGCGTTCCACGCCGCGCTGACGACGTTGCCGTAGCTACGGCGCCGAGCCGAGGCCCACTTCGCCCCAGCGCACCACGGCGGCGCTCGCGCTGGAGACGCTGCCGACGGTGTGGAGCAGCACCACCTGCCCAGGCCGCACTTTCCCCTCGTGGGCGGCGTGGAACAGGTTCGCGGGCATGAGCACCGGCCCGACGTTGGCGTAGCGCGGGTGCACGTTGAACGTCTTCTTCGCGTCGAAACCCAACGTGCGCTGGCAGAACGTCGAATACCAGGCCATGGGCGTCGTCACCGCGAAGAAGTCGATGTCGTTCAGCGTGAGGCCGACCTGCTTCACCGCGGTGGTGCAACACTCGGTCAACGCGCGCTGCGCCGTCTCGCGGAGCGCCCGCGCCGCTGATTCAGAAGCGCGCATACGAATGACCGGGGCGGTCGTTCCTTGGACGAGCTCGTAGAACATCGCGCCGCAGGTCTCGCCGGTGTGCACCGTCTTCGAGCCGAGCAGCCCTTCTCCTGAAGGCACGTGGCTCACCACGAAGGCCGTCGCCCCGTCACCGATGGACCAGGCGAGCGTGTCAGTGTCATCGACCACGCGCGAATACGCGCACGACACCACCACCAGCACGCGCTGGTAGGTGCCGGCTCGCACCAGGGCGCAGGCCGTCTCGAAGGCCACCAGCGCGCTCGAGCACGCCGTCTCCAGGTTCCACGCAGCGCCGCGCAGCCCGAGGGCCTTGGCGAGAAACGCGGCGCTCCCCACGCCGACCGACTCGGGCAAAAACGCGCTGGCGATGAGCAGATCGACCTGGCCCGCATCGAGCCCGGCGGCGCGCAGAGCCTGGAGCGCGGCGTCGAGCTCCATCGACGTGACGGTCTCGTCGGGCTCGAGCCAGCGTCGCTCCTTCGTGCCGCGAAACGGGTCGTCGACGTAGGGCAACATCTCCTGGGTCCAGATGTCGGGCGCGTCGCTCGCCGGAGCGGACCACACGCGGCTCAGCGTGGCGTCGCGTTTGCCCTGCACCATCTCCGGGTGGTGTTCGGCCCAGTACGAATTCGGCCGCACCGTCTTGGGGAAGCTGACGGCCAGCGAGCGCATGCCGACCGAGCTCACTGCCCACCTCCGCGCGCGCCCTGCATGATGAGCTTCTGAATGCGTTTGATCCACGGGCCCGCCTCGTCTTTGTCGGTCGAGACGTCGACGACGAAGGGGCCCTTCGCCGCCATCGCTCGCTCGAGCGCCGCGTCGAGCTCGAGCTCGTCAGTCACCGACACACCCTCGGCGCCCATGCCTTTGGCGATGAGCGCGAAGTCGGCGCGCGGGAGCCGCGTCTGCGAAGGCTCGAATCCCAATGCGCGCATGCCTTGATCGACCATGCCGTAGCCGGCGTCGTTCATCACCACCCACACCGCGGGGACGCCGAGCTGCACCGCGGTGTTCACCTCGCTGTTCATCAGCATCGAGCCGTCGCCAACCACGGCGACCGCCTTGCCACCGCGCGCGAGCGCAGCCCCGACGACGCCGGTGGTGGCGTGGCCCATCGAGCCGTAGCCGACGCTGACCCGGTACCGCCCCGCCGTCTCGAAGCGCAGCTCGTGATTGCCCCAGGCGAACGCGTTACCCGACTCGGTGAGCACGATGGCGTCGCTCGCGTTCACCACCAAACGCTGCAGCGAATCCATCAGCACGCGGGCGCGAACGGGGCCGCCGGCTCGTGGCACGAGCGGATCCACCGGAACGGGGCGCAACGTTCCCGACACGGAAGGCGATCGTCGTTCAGGCAGCAGCGGGAGCAGCTCGCGGAGAAAGGTGCGAATCTCCGCCTGCACGCCGATGGTCTTCGCCGACGGGTACGACGCGCCGGGGACCTCGGGGTCGACATCGACGTGAATGAACGCGTCGCTCGGCACCAGGCCTTGCTGCCAGAACGACGTGGGCTCTCCGAGGCGTGTACCGAGCACCAGCACGTGGGCGGGTTTCGAGCGCTGCATGTACGCGTCGACGGTGGCGTGGCCTCCGAGGCCGGTGACGCCGAGGTAGAGCGGGTGCGACTCGGGGAAAACGCCCTTCGCTCTCGGAGAGCACATCACCGGCGCGCCCATCTTCTCCGCCAGCGCGCGCACTTCGGCCGAGGCGCCGCGGGCGCCAAAGCCCGCCCAGATGACGAACGGCTGCTGGGTCAGCGCGCTCGCGCACTGCTCGACCTGCGCGGCGGAGCACATCGGCGCGGCGACGTTGACCCGCGGCGCCGCGAGGCCGGGAGACACCCGCGCCGTCTGCAGCTGGGTCGACAGGCTGATGTGCGCGAGGAAAGCGCCGGGGCGGCTGAGGCCGGCGGAGATGCGCGCGAGCACGGCGGGGAGCTCGTCGGCGTGCTCCATCATCACCGCGCAGTGGAAAATGGAGCCGGGCGTGTAGAGGCCCGAGAGCGGCGTGGTGTAGGCGCTCGTCTCCTGACAGGCCCACCGGCCGCGCTGCGCCGCCGCCGAGGTCGCGGAGATGGTGATGATCTTCGCGCCCTCCCACCGCGCCGCCGAGAGCCCAGTAAGCGCGTTGGTGAGGCCGGGGCCGGTGGTGGTGAACACCATGGTGGGCGCTCCGCTGGCGAAGTGCGCTTCGGTCGCCGCGAAGGCCGCGCCGCCCTCGTGCCGGCAGTGGATCATCTGAATCGAGCTGCGCCCGAGCGCGTCACACAAGGGAGCGATGGCCCCGCCGGTCAAGCCGAACGCGTGTTCGATGCCCAGGTCGGCCAGGCCCTGAATGAGCGCCTCGCACACCGTCGGGGCCTTCTTCACGGCGGCGACGACCGGCCGGTCAGGCGCGATGGGGATCAGCGGCTGCGCTTCGACGACGGAGGGTGTGTTCATGGCGAGGTCCCCGGTGCGGATGGTGCTGCGGCGGCGCGCGGCGGCAGAACCGTCACGACGCGGGTGATGAGCGCGAGCAGTTGCTCGAGGGTGAATGGCTTCTTCAGGTACGACTTCGCGCCGCGGGCGATCGCCTCACGCAGCGGCCCATCATCACCTTCGGTGGTGGCGACGAGCACGTGCGTGTTGCGATCTCTCGGGCGCTGCTGCAGTCGGTCGATGAACTGCAAGCCGTTCATCACCGGCATGTTGATGTCCAACACGATGAGGTCGACGGGCGCTGGCTCGAGCGCGGCCAGGCCCTCCTCACCGTTGGTGGAGTGAACGAGCTCCCAGCCCCCCAGCCGCCGAAAGGCGACCCGGTAAATCTGGTGCACGAAGGGAGAGTCCTCCACGATGAGCACGCGGCGCGTCGTGGGCTTGGGGGTTTCGCCGCGGTTCGAGGCGGCGAGCTGGGTCGTCATCGGTGCATCTCCGAGTCAGTTACGGTGTGGTGGGCGGCGCGAAGGTGGCGTGCACCGTCTGCACGTGGATCATCCCCGCGCGAATGGTGAACGTGTCGGCGCCGTCGGGCACCGAGAACTGCGGCAAGAACACCTGCCACGTCACCAGCACGATGCGCTCGCCGTAGGTCATCGAGGTGAACGTCGGCAGCGCGCCACCGAAGGCCGACATGAAGCCCCCGAGCGCGACGCGGATCTGGTCTTGGCCGGTCAGCACGGTGCCGGGCATGACGACTTCGGCGTTTTCGGCGTAGTCACACATGACCAGGTCGAGGTTGCCGGTGGCCAACGCGGCGATGTGGTCGCTGATCACCTGCTGCGGCGTGCGGAAGAATCTGCCCGGCGGGCACCTGAAGGGCCGTGGCCAGTCATGCGCTTCGGCCACCCCCGCCAGCAAACACAAGACGAGCGCGACCCGACGGACAACGGCCTGACTCATTGCGTGCATACTTCCTCCTTGGAATGGCGCTGGGCGCCGGTGGTGACAGCCGGAGAGAGCACCTCGAGCGCGCGCTGCAGCGACGGGGTGATGGAATGGAGCGGGGCCAGCACCGACGCGCCGCCGAGCTCGAAGGCCGCGCGGGGCATGCCCCACACGACGCTGGTGGCCTGGTCTTGCGCCACGGTGAAGCCACCGGCGCGGCGTATCGACAGCATGCCCTCGGCGCCGTCGCGGCCCATGCCGGTGAGCAGCACCGCCCACGCGCGCGCCCCGCAGACCTGCGCGGCCGAGAGGAACAGCGCGTCGACCGACGGCACATGCGGCGTATTCGGAGGCGCCGGTTGACGCAGGTACGTCAACGCACCGTCGCGGCGAACGAGCTCGGCGTTGGCGCCGCCGCGGAAGAAGACGATGCGGCCGGGCTCCAGCCGCGCGCCAGGCTCGGCGAAGCCCACCGGCAACGGCGAGAGCTGATCCAGCCGGTGCACCAGCGCCTCCACGAAGGCGTCGGAGATGTGCTGCACCACCAAAATCGGCGCGGGAAAATTCTCCGGCAGCCCGCTCAGCACCGCCATCAACGCCGGAGGCCCGCCGGTCGAAGCGCCGATGACCAGCACCTCGGGGAGCT
>JAEUJT010000203.1 GCA_016793525.1 Archangium sp.
GTGGGGCAGTGCGGGCGTGGCCTTCAACGCGCTCCCGAGCGTGACGGCGCAGCTCGACCTCGACGTGGTGGCCGAGGGCCGTTGGTGGTCGCTCGGCGGAGGCCTCTCCGCGCTCGGGCCCGGCTCGGTCGGGGCCTTCACCGGCACGGTCACCGCGATGGCCTTCGGTGTGGGGCCGCTCGGCTGTGCGCGGTTCACCTACGGCGGCGTGTGCGGCACGACGCGCCTCGGCTTTCTCCACAGCTGGGCGTCGGGGCTGCCAAACTCGGGCAGCGCCACCACCGCGACCTGGAACATCGGCCTCGCGCCCTTCGTCGAGCTCCCGCTGAGCCACTCGCTGCGGCTCCGCTTCTTTCTCAGCGGCCAGGTGAACGCGGTGGTCACGAACGTGCTGGTGGGCATCTTCCCGGCGTGGCGCACCCCGCTCTTCTCCGGCGGCCTGGGGCTCAGCCTCGGAGGTCGTGCGGTCGACGCGGTCGTGCTCTAGGGTCCGCCCGAATGCCCGCCGCCGCACCCACGCCAGCGCGTGGACAGCACGACTTCGAGCGGCTCTACGCGGCCGAGCTCGACTACGTGTGGAACAGCGTGCGCCGGCTCGGCGTCGCTCCCGCGCACCTCGAAGACGTGACCCAAGAGGTCTTCGTCACCGCGTGGAAGCGAATGGACACCTACGACAGCGCGCGGCCCTTGCGACCGTGGCTGTTCGGCATCGCCTTTCGGGTGGCCTCTGATTTCAAGGCGCGGGCCTGGCAGCGACACGAGGTGTCAGACGACGAAGCCGACGGCACCGACACCTCGGCCTCTCCGGTCGAACACCTGGAGCGGCGGCAAGCGCAGGCGTTGGTGCTGCAGGCGCTGGAGCAGATTCCCCTCGAGCGGCGCGGCATCTTCGTGATGCACGACATCGACGGCACCCCGATTCCCGAGGTCGCCGAGCGGCTCGAGATTCCACTCAACACCGCGTACTCGCGCCTGCGCCTCGCCCGGCGTGACTTCGCGGGGGCCATCACCTCGCTCAAGGAGGACTCCGCGGCATGAGCACGCACGACGACCAGAGTCCGCTCGAGCCGCTGGCGCCGGAGCACCGCGCGCAGCTCGATTCACTCCACGCCCTCGAGCCGGTACCGTCGGAGGTGCGGCAGCGCATGTTGGCGAAGCTCAATGCGCAGCTCTTCGCGCCGCCCGCGCCGACGACGTCGGGTGATGAGCCGCCTGCGCCGTCGTCTGCAGGTGGAAGCGCGGCGCCGGCGGTGCCCACGTCTGCGGCGACCTCCGCGGCTGGGGCCTGGGCCCCTGGTGCGGTGGTGAAATTGGCTGTGACGGTGGGCGCGTTGTCGTTCGCCGCGGGCGGTGCGGTGGGCGGAGCGATTCAGGCGGCGCGTACGACATCAGCACCGCAACCCGCTCCGCAGCCGGCACAGGTCACACCGACGCCTCCGCCGGAGCCGAAACCGGAGCCCGCGCCGACTCCAATCGCCGCGCCGCCAGTCGTCCCGCGGGCGCCGACGCCCGTGCCTCCGCCCGCCCCGGTGAAGCCTGCGCCGAACGACGACGCGCTCCGTGACGAGCGCTCACGCATCGAGCAGGCCCGTTCGGCGTTGGCTCGCGGACAAGCAGAGAGCGCGCTCTCGGCCTTGGCCGAACACGAGCGGCGCTACCCCGCGGGCGCGCTGGTCGAAGAGCGCATGGCGCTCCAAGTCATGGCCCTCACCTCCTCTGGCCGCACCCAGCAGGCGAAAGACCTGGCGGCGTTGTTCCGCATGCAGTTCCCCGACGGCCTGCTCCGACCGACGGTCGACGCCGCGTCACCGCCGTAAACTCTGCGGCGAGCCGCGCGAAAATCGACACGCACGGAACGGGTGAGACCTGCTCACTCAGCGCAGCGCGCCTTCGGGCTCGGGCGCCGTCGACGGTGTGTCCACGACGATGAATTCGACGCGCCGGTTCTTCTCGCGGTCGGCCGGGGTGGTGTTACCCGCCACGGGCTTCAGCTCGCCGTAGCCCTTGGCCTCGAGGCGCTCGGGCGCGATGCCTTCTCGCTCGAGGAAGCGCTTCACGCTCTCCGCGCGTCGCTGGGAGAGCTCCAAGTTGTACTGGTCGTTCCCCACGCTGTCGGTGTGGCCCTCGACGCGCACCTTCACCAGCTCCGGGTGGGCTCGCATCGTCGACGCCACTTCCTTCAGCAGCTTGAAGGAGCGGTCGAGGATGAGGTCTTTGTTCGTCGCAAAGTAGACCTTCTCGAGAATGAGAATTCGGCCAGCCTCGAGGCGCACCTTCGACTCGCCCTGGTCGGGGCAGCCGTCGTCGTCTTGAGTGCCGTTGATGGTCTCAGGCACGAGCGGGCACTTGTCGACCGTGTCGAGAATGCCGTCTTTGTCGTTGTCGACGTCGGGGCAACCGTCGCCGTCTTCGAAGGTGTCTTTGTCTTCGGCCTGCGTCGGGCACCGGTCGACGTTGTCGAGCAACCCGTCGCCGTCGGTGTCGACGAGCGGCTTCTCATCGGGGCAGCCGTCGGTGTCTTCGAAGCCGTTCACCGTCTCCGGCACCAGGGCGCAGCGGTCTTTCACGTCGGGAACGCCGTCTTTGTCGTTGTCGGGGTCGGGGCACCCGTCGCCGTCTTCGAAGGTGTCGCGGTCCTCCGGGTCGAGGCGGCAGCTGTCGGTCGTGTCGGGCACGCCGTCTGTGTCGTCGTCGAGGTCAGGGCACCCGTCGGTGTCTTCGAAGCCGTCTCTGTCTTCAGGCTGTGCGGGGCACGCGTCGACGTCGTCGAGCAACCCGTCACCGTCGCTGTCGCGCGGAGTTGCGGGTCCACACGTCGGGGCGTAGCCGATGCCCACCAACCCGCGCACGTCGGGAGCGCCGTACCCCGAGATGATGCCGCGCCCGACGCCCGCCGACACCACCCACGCGCCGCCGAAGGTGGCCTTGAGCCCGACGTCGGCTTCGGTGGGCCGGTTCTCCGCGAGCTTGGTGCCGTTGAAGCCGACCAACCCGTGCACCACGCCCGACACCGCAAAGGGCACGTCAGCGACGGTGAAAGGCACCTCACCAGCCACGGCCCAGGTGAATTCGTTGCCGAAGCTGACGTTGGCCACCATCTCCTGGCGGCGCAGGTTGATGCCCAGGTTCGCGTCGAGGCGAAAGTGCGAGTGCTGGTACTCGACGAGGGCGCGCGGCTGGGCGGCGAGAAAGCCTCCGCCCATGAAGGCGTCGGTGCGGCCCGTGGGCAACACGATGGGCAGCGCGAAACCCACCGTGATGCCCGAATCGAAGGTGGCGATGCGCACGCGCGGCAACAGGCGCAGGTCGCCGGCGCCGAAAATCCACCCCTCGCCGACATAGCGTGCGTTGAGCAACGGCGAGGAGCCCGCGCTCTGAATGTAGAGCGGCAGATGTACGCCCAACTCGAAGCGCTCGAAGATGCCGAGCGAGCCGTACAGGTCGGCCGTGAGCTGGTGGTCGACGAGGCGACCCACGCGCGTGCCGCCGTTCGCGTCTTTCAGCACCAGCGGGTTGAGCGCGTACTGAAAGAGCAGCCCCAGGTTCCAACACTGGTGCCCACATGTCTGCGGCGAGAGCGCGTTCTGTACGTCGAACCGGCCGATGCCCGGCTTGTAGAGCTGCACGTCGACTGCGGTCGAGGTCGCCTCCGTCTGCGCCAGCGCCGGTGACCCCGCGAAGACGGTGAAGAGCGCGAGGGCAACGGTCAGCGCCGTTGCGTGCGACCGTCGAAGGCGCCTCCGGAAGCGCAGGAGCGCGAAGGCCAGTGCGGCCACCGGAGCCCCAGGCACTTCAGTGCAGCCACAGCCACCACCACCGACGGTGAGCGCCGACGCCGAGACGGGCGGGAGCCCACCGAACACACCAGGCGCGGAGTCGATGAGGTCGGCGATGCCGTCTCCGTCAGCGTCTTCGACCTGGTCGATGACCCCGTCGCGGTCAGCGTCGAGCCGCGGGTCGACGTCAAAGTTCTTCCCGTCAGACTGCGTGTCGCGGAAGTCCGGCGTGCCGTCGGAGTCGGCGTCGGGCAGGTCTCCGGTGGTGTCTGGCTTCGGCGCGTTGCCGAAGGTGGTGGGCGCGTGGTCGGCGCTCTCCACGATGCCGTCGCCGTCGGGGTCCAAGCCGTCGCACACACCGTTGGTGTCGGCGTCGGTGCAGCCCGAGCCGCCTTCAATCAGGTCGGAGCGGCCGTCGTTGTCGCTGTCCAAGTCGCGGAAGTCGGGCACGCCGTCGCCGTCGGTGTCTGGCCGGGGGCGAGCGGTGCCACCGAAGCGCGTCGGCTGACCGTCGCTCGTCGCAGGCAGGCCGTCTTTGTCGGTGTCGGTGCCGTCACACACCGCGTCGCGGTTGGAATCAGCGCAGCCGGAGCCGCCTTCCACCAGGTCGGAGAGGCCGTCGTTGTCGCTATCCAAATCGCGGAAGTCGGGCGCGCCGTCGCCGTCGGTGTCGGGCGTCGAGCCTCCGCCGGGAGCGCCGAAGGCCGCGGGGGCACCGTCTCCACTCGAGCGTACACCGTCGCCATCGGCGTCATCTCCATCGCATACCGAGTTGGCGTCCGCGTCGGCGCAGGTGGCCTTGCCTTCGACCAGGTCGCTCACACCGTCGTTGTCGCTGTCCAAGTCGCGGAAGTCGGGCGCTCCGTCGCCGTCGGTGTCCGCGGGGTTCGGCTCGGTCCGGTCTCCGAAGCCGGTCACGTTTCCATCGGCGGAGTCGATGAGGCCGTCTCCGTCGCCGTCGGTGCCGTCGCACACGCCGTCAGCAGTCGCGTCGGTGCAGCCGCTCGGCCCTTCGGAGCGGTCGGAGACGCCGTCGTCGTCGCTGTCCAGGTCGCGCAGGTCGGGCAGCCCATCAGCGTCGGTGTCGGGCAGCGCGGGAGAAGCCGTGTCGCCGAACGTCGTGGTGCCATCGGCGCTGTCGACGATGCCATCGCGGTCGGTGTCGGGCCCGTCGCACACGCTGTCGCCGGTGGCGTCGGTGCACCGAGACGCACCTTCGGCCAGGTCGGAGAT
>JAEUJT010000232.1 GCA_016793525.1 Archangium sp.
GGGAACTTCCCGCTCACGCTGGAACGCCCGAACTACTACCCGAACGATCGCAACGGCGATCAGTGGAGCTTCGAAGATCGCGACGAAGACACCAACCACAACGGTTCGCTCGACCTGGGCGAAGACATCGACATGGACGGCGTGTTGGACAAGCCGAACACCCTGTACCCCGACGCGCCGCGCTTCCAGACGGTCGAGTTCTACGAACGCGAGACGAACACGCTGCTGATGAAGCCGGTGATGCCGCTCCGGCAGAACACCACCTACGCGGTGGTGCTGACCCGCCGGCTGGTCGACGAAGACGGGCGCCCGGTGCGCTCGCCGTTCCCCAACATCAACCACACCGCGCAGACCAAGCAGCTCGAGCCTTTGCTGCCGTGCCTCGGCGGGCTGGGCCTGGCGCTCGAAGACGTGTCGTTCACGTGGCCGTATTCGACCCAGAGCGTCGATCGCGACTTCAAGGCGGTGCGCGATGGCCTCTACGGCAAGGGCCCGATGTCGCGGCTGATGGAAGAGTACCCCGCGCAGGTGAAGGAGCTGCTGGCGATGCGCGACACGACGCCTGGTTCGACCTTCAACGCCTACATCGTCCCCGGCGACTACTTTCGCGGGGTGGCGCAGGAGCTGCTCGCGGGCCTGAGCCCTGGTGGCATGATCAGCCCTGAGTTCAAGGAGACCGCCGATTCCCAGGCCTTCGTCGACTACCACGTGGTGTTCACGTTCGACTCGCCGCAGTTCTTCCCCCGCTACGACAGCGAGGGCAAGTGGCTGCCGTTGACCAAGCAGGTGTGGCAGGTCGACGCGGTCACCGGCGCGGCGTTCACCCGGCCTGAGAAGATCACCGCGTGGCTGACCGTGCCCAAGAAGCGCAGCGGCCCGGCGCCCGTCGCGATCATGGGGCACGGCTACACCGGCAATAAGCTCGACGCGCTCTTCTACGGCGGCTTCTTGGCGCGCTACGGCATCGCCACCGTCGGTATGGAGAACGTCAGCCACGGCTTCGCCAACGGCACGTTCGAGCTCGATGTCGCGAAGGGGTTGCTCGGGTCGAAGGGGCTGGGCGCGATGTTCCGCGCGGTCGTCGAGAACCACCGCGCCATCGACCAAAACGGCGACGGGATCCAAGACTCCGGCGCCGATTTTTGGACCGCGTACATCCTCCACACCCGCGACGTCGTGCGGCAGTCGGCGGTCGACTACATGCAGTTCGTTCGCGTGCTGCGCAGCTTCGACGGCAAAAACACGTGGAAGTACGACGCCAACCGCGACGGCCAGCCTGACCTCGCCGGCGACTTCGACGGCGACGGCGTGGTCGACGTCGGCGGCAGCGCGGCGGTCGACATCACCGGCGGCTCGCTGGGCGGCATCATGAGCGCGATGATGGCCGGCCTCGAGCCGGGCATCAGCGTGTCGCTGCCCATCTCGGGCGGCGCCGGCCTGCCCGACATCGGCGTGCGCAGCATTCAGGGCGGCGTGCGCGAGGCGGTCAACCTGCGGCTGATCGGCCCGTTGCTCCTCACCGAGAAGAACGAAGACACCGGCAAGCTCGAGCTCTGGCAGTACTTGCCCGACCTCAACGACACCGGCTCGGAGAAGGTCGCCGACGTCAGCACGGTTCCCCTCAAAGAAGGCGACACGGTGATCGTGAAGAACCTCACCAGCGGGGAGCTGCGCTGCGGCCGGGTCGGCGCCGAGGGGCTGTTCCGCGTCGCGGTTTCGTCCGATCAGGGCGACCGGTACACGTTGTCGGCCTATTCGGGCCCGCTCCCGCCCAAGGAGCGCGATGGCTGCTTCGTGCCCGACGGCACCGAGCCCTACTGGACGCAAGAGACCTTCGACTTCGACTTCAAGTTCCAGGGCATTCAGCACACCGCGGGCGAGCCGCTGGCGGCGCTGGGTGACGGCTTCGGCTTCCGCCGGCAGTCGCCGGAGATGCGGCGCTTCATGGGCCTTGCGCAGCTCGCCATCGAGCGCGGCGACCCGATCAACTACCTGCCCAACGTGGAGCGCCACCGGGTGCTCCGGTATGCGACCGGAGAAGAGGTTTCGTCGCGCATGTTGGTGTTCAACACCATCGGCGACATGAACGTGCCCGTGGCGACCGGCGCGGCCATCGCGCGCGCGGCTGGGTACATCGACATCAAGAACATCGACCCGCGCTACGGCAAGACGCCAAACCGGGTGCTGATCGACAACGGCGTGCTCGAGGCCACGGAGCGGAGCCAGCCGTACCGCAACTCCGCGGGCGAGCCGGTGCTGGTCGACATCGAGCACCTCTCGTCGCTGGCGAACCTCGACGACGGCTTCGACGTGCCGCGCCTGAACCCGCCGTTCCGCATGGTGCGCAAGAGCGAGCGCGTCGGCGGCTACACCGGCGTGTTGTTCCCCATGGTGGTGGCCACCGGCCGCCACGGCATCGAGACGCCGAACCCGGCGCTGCCCTTCGACCTGGGCTCGTTCATGCTGAACTTGATCGGCCAGTACATGGCGACCGACGGCATGGAGGCGCCGTTCGAGGGCTGCATGTTCTCGAACACCTGCGAGTGGGTCCCGCCGGCTCCGGCGGAGTGACGCTTCAGCTGCGCGGCGACTCGACGAACTGAATCACGGCTTGGTGCAGCGGAGACGGCGGCGCGACGAGCGCTGCCGTGCCTGGAGGGGGCCGCTGCACCACCGGCCAGGGCTTCCACATTCGCGTGCGCTGCGCGTCGATCACGTCGCGTCCTCGCCGGGGAGCTTGGCGTATTTGTTCAGCAGGTCGTCGACCGCCTCGCGGAGGTACTCGCTCTGCGCCACGCGGGTGCGCTTGGAGAGCTCCTTCAGCTTCTCGACCTTGTCCTGCTCGACCAGCACGTGTGTGCTGACCACGTCAGACTTCGCGATGC
>JAEUJT010000269.1 GCA_016793525.1 Archangium sp.
CAAGACGATGAAGGCGGAAAACGGTGGCAAGCAGATGCGCGACGTCTGGGCGCTCCCGCGGCCGGGCGACGAAGAGCTGGCGGCCGACGAGCAGGGCCGCATCTGGACCATGACCACCCCGAAGAAGTCGGAGAAGGCGCACGGCAAGCACCCGACGCAGAAGCCCATCGCCCTGCTGGACCGGGTGATCGAGGCCTGCACCGACGAAGACGCGGTGGTGCTCGACCCGTTCTGCGGCTCGGGCACGACGGGCGTGGCCGCGGTCGAGAAGGGCCGGCGCTTCGTCGGCATCGACATGAACGCCGAGTACCTCGAGCTGACCAAGAAGCGCCTCGGCGCCGCTCGCTGAGCGCCAGGCATGAAAAACGGGCTGCCTCCCTCGTGAGGAGACAGCCCGTCGTGAGCCGCAGGTGCGGTGCGCTTACGCCGTGGGCGCGGAGGCGGTCGGAGCCGGCGCCTCGGCGATCACTGGCGCCGCAGCCGTCACCGGGGGAGCCACTTCAGCCGGCGACGGGGCGGCAGCGGCGGCGGCTTCAGCCTCGGCCACGGTCGCTTCGGCGGCCTCGAGCTTGGCCTGTGCGTCGGCAGACGCCTTGTCTTCGGCCACGTGTTTCGCGGTCATGCTGGCGTCGGCCTGGGCGAGCTCGTCGGCGGTGGGGGCCTGGTGCTCGGCGTGTTGGCCGGTCTTCTTCTCGAGGTCGGTGATCGCCCGCTTGAGGAGATCATTCTCGAGCAGGGTGCGGTTGAGGCGAATCTCCACCGCGCGGAACTTGTCGCGCGCGAGCCGGCCCTCTTCGTAGATGCGCTTGGCTTCGCGCTTCTCGCGGTCGACCTTGCCCTTGATGCTGCGCAGCTCGGCCGCGATCTCGATCGCCTTCTTCTTGTCTTGCGACGACTGCAGCTCGAGCCGCTGCATCTTCTCTTTCTCGGCCTCAGACAGCTCGCGGATCACGCGCTGCACGACGATCTCTTGCTTCGGCTGCTCCGGCTCGCGCTTGGCCTCGGCGTTTTCGGTCGCCGCCGCGGCGGGCTTGGGACGACGGCCCTTTGCCTCGGAGTCGCTGCGCAGCTGCTGCACGGTCGCCAGCGCGGTGGCCAGCTCGGCGCGGGTGGTCTCGAGCTGGAGCGACGCCTGGCGCTCGACTTCGGCGCGGGCCTTCACCAGATCGTCTCCGGCCTTGTCGGACTCTTTGGCGTCGAAGATCTTCTTCTTCGCGTCTTTCAGCTCGCCCTTCAGATCGGCGTGGGTCTTCTTCAGCTCGTCGAGCTCCTTGCGCTTCTTCTCGAGCTCGTTTTCGGCCTTCGAGGCGCGGGTGGCGTCGTCGACGCTCTCGCGCGGGGTGTTGGAGACCGCCTGCGCAGACGGGGCGGACGAACCGCCGAAGAGGCCGAAGTTGAACGCCAGGCTGATGGCCAGCGCCAACCCGAGGACGATGATGGCAAACGTCACGTGATGCTCCTTGGTGCGAAAGGCGGCGGAACCTACTCGCGGGATGTGGGTGGATTCAATACCCACCGGCCCCGCGCACACCGCACGTGTCACAGCGAGAGCAGGTAGTCCACGAGCCGATCGATGTCGGCGGGGCTCAGGGGGGCCACGGCGCCGTGTTTCGAGCCTCCGCACGCGGGGTCTGTGAAGCGATCGCGCAGCGAGGCGGCGCAGCCGTTGTGCATGTACGGAGCGCGCGCGCCCACCCCGACGAGGGAGGGCACCTGGAACGACCCTCCAGTGCCCACGTCGACGGTCGTGTTGTTGGTCAAGGCCGGGCCGGAGTGGCAGGTCGTGCACCCCGCGCTGGCGAAGACGATGCGGCCGGCTTCGACGCGCTCGGCGGGCATCGCGACCGCGGGCGCGCGGCGGGCTGGCACCGCGTCGAGAAACGCCTCGAGATCGTCGATCACGTCGGTCTTGGGCATCGCCCCGCCCATGCGGCTCACGTAGGTGTCGGAGACGATGCTGCGCATTCCCACGAGGTCGCCGCTCCAGTGGTACGGCGCGGTCGCGGCCAGGCCTCCGGTGAGCGTCTGGGTGCGGCGAATGGCGCCGAGAAAGTTCCAGACGTGGCCGTCTTCGTCGGCTTCGGGGTGGCACGAAACGCACGCCACGGCCTTGGTCGCGGTGTGGAACAGCGCGTGGCCCGGCGTCTCCCGTTGCAACCCGCCGGGGAGGGGGACACGAAACAGCACGGTGCTGCCGCGCTCGTCGAGCACCGTCAGCTGCGCCGGGGCGCGGGAGTGCACGACGATGGTGTTGTCGGGTCGGTAGGCCACACCGGTGGGCTGGCCGAGGAGGTCGCCCTCGGCCGTCTCCGGTGCGGGTGGCTGAACCAGGCCGCAGGCCTTGCCCGCCGTGCCGCGGAGCTCGCTGAGGGGAATTCGCGTCAGCAGGTGGTTGCCCACCGAGACGACAGCAAGTGCCGAGCCGTTCGGGGCCAGCGCGGCGTCGACCGGAACGATACCGACGATCTCCTTCGAGCCGAGCACCGCGCCGGCTTTGGTGAACACGCTCACCGCCGAGCGCACCACGCCGGTCGTGCACACCGTTCGCTCGACGGTGACTTGGGTGGGGTCGCAGACTGTCAGCGCGCCGCCGTAGTAGCCGCTGCCAGGCACCACCCGCGGTGTGCAGGTGGTGTGCGTCTCTTTGACTACCGCCGGGCCGGCGAGATCGGTCGGAGCCCGCACGTCGCCATCGATGACCCGCTGGTGCACCATGACGATCGACGAGGGGCCGATCAACGTGCGCCACGCGGTGTGGGGCTCGAACGCGGCTTGGCGCCCGAGATGCTGGCCGAGCTCGATGCGGGGCGCGCGCCCGGTATGCAGCGTCGTGCCGTCGCGGCTCACCGATGACACCGTGGCGTCGCGGAAACGGGAGACGAACAGGCCGAGGCCGTCGCTCATCACGTCGCGGAGATCATCGGCGCTCCGAACCACGGTGCTGGAGCCGACGAGCGGCCGGCTGACCAGCTCGCCGGTGGCGCAGGCCACCACGGTGCGCTGCTGGGCGGCGTCCCAGGTGATGCCGCGCGGCTCGGCGCACACCGACTCCAACGAGTCCACCGTCAGGCGCTCGGGCGCTACGACCGCGACCTGCCCCGTGCCGCGGAGGATCACGTGCACCTTGCCGGCGCCGTCTTCGACCGCGCGGTTTGGCTGGCTGCCGGAGGGCAGGGCGATGGCGCCGAGCACGCGCTGCTGCACGAGCTCGACGATCACCAGGCGACTGCCGTCGGGGTCTGACACCACGGCCAGGCGGCCATTGGCGACGACGGCGAGTGTCCCTCCGGCGATCGGCGCGACGCCGCGCGATGGCGTCGACGGCGGCGGCGGCGCGAACGTGGTCGCGGAGAAGTCGTCAGGCGTCTGCGGCCCACAGCTGGCCAACGCCACCACCAGCACTCCGCGCCACAGCGTTCGCATAGGGTCGATCATAGGCACGCTTGCTCGCCGCGCGTCTTGCTATAGCCCGGGGCATGACGATGCTCGTTGCGCTGGTGGTGCTCGCCGGAGTCGACACGTTGACGGTGGTGCACCGCGGCGCGATGCAGCTGAAGGCGCCCACCCAATGGGCCGCCAGCGAAGGCGACGACGGCACCACCACCTGGACAGCGCCCGAGAGCGCGGGGGCCGTGTCGTTCTACACCGGCGCCATGGAGTCGAGCCCCACGCCCGCCGCCTGTGTCACCCGCCTCGTCGAGGCGCTGGGCAAAGACGGCTTCACCCGATTCACGGTGGCGAACAAGCCCGCGGCGAAGAAGGTGATGAGCGACCGCGTCGGCACCGAAGGCGCGTCAGACACCGTGGTCACCACCACCGTGGTCGGGTGCGATGGCAAGACCAAGTGGCTGCTCACTTTCACTGCCACCCAGAAGGCCTCGGCGCGGCTCGGGCCGGTACTGAAGCGCATGTTGGATTCCATCTCCTATGCGCGCTGATGTTGTCGCGCTGGTCGCGCTCCTCGCTGCGTGCGGCGTGCCGTCGGAGACCCCTCCGTTGTCGAAGCTCGCCACGGTCGAAGGGCGGCTCACCGTGACGCCGGGCATCGAAGGCGACGTGTGGATGTTCCTGTACCGCCCGGGTGAAGGCCCTCCGGCGGGGCCGGCGATTCCCCAGTTCCTCACCGCGGTGAGCGCGAGTCGGGTCGGTACCGACGCGCGGTACCTCTTCGCCAACGTCAGCCCCAACCCGTTTTCGCTCTATGGCGTGCTCGACGTGAATGGGCGGTTCGACCCCAACATCGACGTGCTCTCGCAGGCCAGCGCGGGTGATCGCGTCGGCGCGCCGGTGGCGATCAACGTGCAGCCGGGGCGGAGGCAGACGTTCGACTACGAGCTCTCCACCCTGGTGCGCAGCGAGCCGCCGGCCTTCACCATCGAGGGGGCGGAGAGCGACATCTCCATCGGCACCTCCGGGTTGGTGCTGGTGGCAGACACCGTGGGCCGGTTCGACCCCTCCCGCGTCGGTCTCCGCGTCGGTCTCGTCGACGCCGACGGAGACGGGCGGCCCGACGTGGGCGACGACAGCCTCCCTCGGGTGTCGTTCAACGCGGTGCTGCGGTGGCTGCCGCGCCCGGGCCAAGCGACGCCGGGTGTGTCGGTCGTGGTGCCGCTGGTGTTCAACCCCGCGCCGTTTCTGGCCGAGCTCAATGGCCGCCTCGGCATCGAGGTGGTGGTCGATCGCATTCAGCTGTTTCCGGTGCTGCAGGCGCAGTCGATCTCCATCGACGACACTGGAGCGACCACCACGTCGCTGATCGGCCAGCCCCCCTTCGGCGACTACGAGCTCTTCGTCGTGGTGCCTGGCGGGCAGTTCTGGCGCATGCCCAACCAGCTCGGCGCGACGCTGCCGTCACAGGCGGTACGGTTGCATTTCGACCGGGCAGCGCCCTGACGTACAGTCCGATCCCTACCAATGCACGCTCCGGAGGCCGATACCGCGATCGTCGCTCCGCTGCGTGATGGCGGGGTGCTCGACGCCGCGGCGCTGGAGAAAGGGCGCGCCTACGTACGGCAGAACGGCGGCCTGCTGGGCGACGCGCTGCTGCGGCTCAACCTGGTGCGCGAGCCCGAGTTCCTCCGCGTCTTCGCCGATCACCACGGGGCGCGGTCGATGCGGGCCTCGGGGCTGCGGGCGCTGAAGCTCGACCCGTCGCTCCTCGATCGGCTCGGGGTGCGCACGGCCGAGCGGCTCCGCGCCTGCCCCATTCGCTGGGACGAAGGCACCCAAGAGCTGCACGTGGTGGCCGCCATTCCGTTGGCCGAGGGGCTCGAGAACGAGGTGCGCACGCTGTCACACGCGCGCTCGGTCGCGGTCTATGTGGCCAGCCCGGGCGCGGTGAGCGGGCTCGTTCGCAAGGCGTATTACGGCGAATCTGACGCGTTCGATCGGGTGACCGCCAACGGCGCGGGGCCGGCCATGCCCTCGGCGCCCACCAACCTGTTCGACGAAGACGAGATCACCGGGTCGGCGACCCACGCGATGCCAGCGCTCCCCAGCACCCGGGGCGAAGGCAAGACGGTGATGGTCGACCTCGAGGCGCTCACCATCGCCAGCCTGCGGCAGGAGAACGCCCGCTACCGCATCGCCCAGGAGTTTCACCGGCGCGTCTCGCTCGAGCGCTCGCTGGAGGCGATGATCGATCGCATTCTCTCGGTGATCTTCGAGCTGACTCAGGCCGACGGCGCGGCGATCTGGCTCAACACCGGCCAGTTCTCATCGAAGCTGAAGAGCGGAGACCCGAAGCCGCTCGAGGTGTCGCGCACGATCATCGACCAGGCCCTGGTCGCGCCGTCGGGGTTGCTGACCCACAACGCGCTGATCGACGATCGCTTCGATCGGTCGAAGAGCGTGATGATCCGCGGTGTGCGCTCGGTGATGGCGGTGGCCATTCGCACCCGCAACGGCACGCTCGGCGTGCTCTACGTGGAGTCGACGTCGATGAGCGCGGCGTTCACCGACGAAGATCTCTCGATGCTCGACGCGATCGCCGCGCAGGCGGCCATGTTGCTCGACAACGCCGCGCTGGTGGCGCGGGTGAAACAAGAGGTCGAGCACCGGGTGGGGCTGTCGCGCTTCCTCTCTCCAGCGGCGGTGGAAGAGGTGCTCTCGGG
>JAEUJT010000271.1 GCA_016793525.1 Archangium sp.
GTTCGCCGCGTCGGCTGAATAGACCGAGCCGCCTTCGACACGCGCGTGCAGGCTGGCCCAGATCTCCTGAGTGCCCGGAGGCGCTTGGAGGAGATCGAGCTTCATCTCCAGCGCGGCGTACGGGCCTTCGTGCATCAACCGGCCGTAGAGGTTCCAGTACCCGAGCCGGCCATCGCCGCCCTGAAAATCGGGGCGCGCCATGATGCGAAAATAGCCGCCCGCGCTGAAGCGACTGTCGGGCGCCTGGGCAAAGGAGACGGACGCGGCGAGCACGCTGCTGACGAGAACGAGTTGGCGCATCGGCATCACTTCGCTTCCAGCACCACGATCGAGCGCGGTTTCACGGTGTACACGCCGCTCACCAGCTCACCCTGCTCGAGCCAGATGTTGTTCGACGCGCGCGCGGGGAGCGCTTGCGTCGTCAACGTCTCCGGCAGGTCCCAATACGCCTGGGTATCGACCACACGCCGCCACATGCGGCCCGCCGGCACGGAGAACGGCACGTCGAACGTCTCGCCGTTGATCAGCAGCGCGAGCTCGGGGCCTTTGGTGGCGTCGTAGTAGTGCATCATCAGCTGCTTGCTGCCCCAGTCGACGGAGTCGGTGTTCTGCGGGCTCTTCCACGCGAACGGCGCGCCCTGCCCGTACTCCATCGGAGCGACCGCGTACTGGTGCGACTTGCGAAACTGAATGATGCGCCGCACGAAGTCGCGCATGCGGTGCCGCTCGTCTTTCGACTCGTACAGGCCCCAGTCCATCCAGTTGTACTCATTGTCGGCGCGGGTGCCGTACGCGTTGTTGTTGCCGAGTTGGGTGCGGAGCCACTCGTCGCCCATGTACATGAGCGGCGTGCCCTGGCTCAGCATGAGCGAGACGAAGAAGTTGCGCATGATCTGCCGCTTCATCGCCTCGTCGCCGCCCCAGTTGCGGGAGCGGTTGTTGTTTTCACCCGACTCGACTTCGCACCACGAGCTCGTGGGCTCGGTGCAGCAGATCGGGTTGAGCGGGCCGCACTTGTTGCGCTTCTGATCGTACGAGAGCAGGTCGTACATGGTGAAGCCGTCGTGCACGGTGATGAAGTTCATCGTGTGGTACGGCTTGCGACCGTTCCAGCTGAACCAGTCGGAGCTCGCGGTAAGAAAGAAGCCTCCGTCGCGC
The DNA here is from genome assembly GCA_016793525.1 of Archangium sp. The sequence goes on from JAEUJT010000271.1 coordinate 1,159, forward strand.
ACTTCGCGGCTGTTCAGCTTGAAGCCGTCGTTGTTCCAGAAGCCGCGCCACCAGTCGCGGAAGCGCCCGTTCCATTCGGCCCACCCCGTGCCCGGCTTCGAGGTCGCGTTGGGGAACAGGCCGATGCGTGTGCCGTAGCCGTTGTCGAACGGGTTGCCGTTGCCGTTGATCACTGGGCCGTTGAAGCTCTTCGACAGGTCGTACCCGCCTGCCGCCCACGGTTCGGAGATCAACCGGGTGTTGTACTTCTGCAACACGGGATCGTCGGCGATGTCTTGCAGCACCGTGTTCTTCGGGTTTTCCCAGACGTAGTACTCGTCGTCGCGCTCACCGAGCACCGGCGCCAGGTCGAAGCGGAAGCCGTCGACGTGCATCTCTTCGACCCAGTAGCGGAGCGAGTCGATGATCAGCCTTCGAAACGGCCGGTGGTTCGGGCGCGTCTGGTTACCGACGCCGGCGTTGTTCCAGTACTCCTGCCGATCGGCGCTGAGCCCGTAGTACGCGACGTTGTCGAGCCCGCGGAACGAGTAGAGGCCCACCACCTCGCGCGGGTCAAAGTTCACCAGCTGATCGACGGTGCGCTGATCGGGGTTCACGTCGACGAGCCGGGTGCGCCAGAAGCCACCTTCGCCGGTGTGGTTGTAGACCACGTCGAGACACACCTCGATGTCACGCTGGTGGAGCGCGTCGACCATCAACTTGAACTCGTCGATGATCTCCTCGTAGCGGCGTTTCGCGGCGTAGCTGTTCTCGGGGACGAAGAAGCTCAGCGTCGCGTAGCCCCAGTACCCGCCCTCGACCGGCTTCTCGAACGGAGGCATCACGTGAATCGCGGTGATGCCGAGATCTTTCAAGTAGTCGGCCTTCTCGGCGAGACCGCGGTACGTGCCGGGCGTGGCCACTCCAGACGAGGGGCTCGCGGTGAAGCCCTTCGGGTGGAGCTCGTACATGATCATGTCGTTCCACCGGTGGCCGGGCGTGTCTTCGCGCTGGCGCTTGGTGCGGTACGCGGTCTCGTTTTCGGTCCACGTGTATTTGCTCTGCACCACCACGCTCTTCGAGGCCGCGGCGTAGGTCGACTCCGTGCGCGAAGGGCCGGTGGCGAGGCTGCCCTTCGACCAGTCGTGATCGCGGTGCAGCGCCTTGCCGTACGGGTCGAACACCAGCTTGTTCGGGTTGAAGCGGTTGCCCTGGGCATCGACGTCGGCCTTGAAGCCGATGATCGACCCGGGGACGAATGCGGGGTCGTACGGCCAGTTCGGGCCCCACGCGATGAAGCCGTAGTGCTGCCCGAGCCCGACACCTTCGACGTACAGGTTCCACACGTCGCCGAAGCGCTTCATCGGGAACTGCCGCGTGGGCCGGTCGGAGTCGGGGTCGTCGAACAGCGCCAGCTCGATGCGCTCGGCGCGCTCCGAGTACACGGCGAAGTTGATGCCTTGATCGACGAGCGTCGGCCCCATGTGCTCGAGGTTCTCGATGCGAGCCGCCTCCAGCGAAGGCGCGCGATCAGAGGTGGCATACAACCGGGGCCCCGACGTAGGACCACACGCCGCAAGGCACACACCCATCAACGTCCAACGAAGCGAAAACACGGAACCGCCTGTACCAGAAGCCGAGGCACCGACACCAATGGCCACCACCGTCGACGAGTACCTGAAGGCCCAACCCGCCGCCGTGCGCGCAAAGCTGACCCGCGTTCGCAGCGTGATCCGCAAGGCCGTTCCCTCCGCGGAGGAGCGGATCAGCTACCAGATCCCCGCGTACCGGCTGCACGACCGCATGCTGATCTTCTTCGCGGGGTGGAAGCAGCACTACTCCATCTACCCGGCGACCCAGGGCGTGGTGGCGGCGTTCGCGCGCGAGCTCGAGCCGTACAAGGTCTCGAAGGGCACGATTCGATTTCCCCTCGACCAGCCGGTGCCAGTGCACTTGATCGCGGGCATCGCCAAGGTGCGCGCCGCGGAGAACGCTGAGCTGGCCGAGGTGAAAGCACTCACCAAGCAGAGGCGCTCCAGCACGAAGGCGCCGAAGAAGAAGAAAGCTCAGGCCCGTCGCACGAGGTGAGTTGCGGCGAGGTGCTCCACGAGCTCGTGCGCTGATTCGAGATCGAGGCGCGCGGTGGTGCGGAGGTGCTTCATTGCGACTCCGGGAGCCGTGGGCCGTTCGAACGCCGCCAGCGCCGCAAGAATCGCCGCGCCACTCTCTCCGGCTTGAACGTTCGGGTCGGAGAACCGCGGCGGGGTGAGGGTCGGCGCGCACGCCACGCCCTCCCCTCGCGCGGAGCGCACCACCGTCACCGGCGTCTTCGCCAACTTCGGCGGAACAGCGTGTGAGCCGAGCCACGCGCCCAAGTGCGTCTCCATCGTCGAGGCCACGGAGGACACCATGGGCACATTCACATCGAGCGCAGTCTCGGCGCCGACGGCCGGCCGCGCGAGCTCGTTCACCGCGTCGGCAGCGCGTTGCACTGCGTCCTCCACGGCGGGGTCACGGAACCGCACCATGGGGTACTCGCCGTTCGTCACGTGCCCGCGCTCGGCGAACCACGCGACGAATTCGTCGAAGGTGCGCGCATCGGTCTCCATGTCGAAGCGCTCTGGGTGCTGCGTGACCAACGCGCCGGGCTGGGCCTCGAGCCGCTGGGAACCGACGTCACACCCCAACCCGCGGAGCTTCTCGACCAGCGCACATTCCTGTGAGCGCGCCTTCTCGCTCGTAAACGGGAGGCCCGCGATGCCACACACCTCGAGCGTCAAATTCGGGTGCGCGCGACAGGCCTCGACGGTGGCGAGCAGCTCGCGATCGGTCGGG
>JAEUJT010000280.1 GCA_016793525.1 Archangium sp.
TCTCGCCCAGTGTCCGGGGTGCGTCGATGGAGACCAAGACGGTTTCGGTGTGGGCGACCCCGGCGCGTGTGCGGGGCCCGATTGCGACGACGCCGATCGACAGCTCCACGACACCGGTGAGCGCACGTGTTTCCCCTCCGAGCGCGGCGCGGTGGGCGTCGGTGTGTGCCGGGCGGGCGTGGCCACCTGCAGCAGCGGCGTCTTCGGCCCGTGCATCGGCGCGGTGGTGCCCTCGGGCGAGGCGTGCAACGGGCTCGACGACGACTGCGACGGTGAAGCCGACGAAGCGCTCTCCACCTCGCGGTGTGGGCTCGGCGCGTGTGCCGCGACCCCGGCGGTGTGCATCGACGGGCACCTGACCGCGTGTACGCCTGGAGCGCCGCTGAGCGAAGACGACACCACGTGCGACGGCGTCGACGACAACTGCAACGGCGCCATCGACGAAGGCTGCGCGTGCGTGAAGGTGACCCAGTCGGGCAGCGACTCGCAGGCCCTGTCGGACAACAACGCCTCGGCGTTCGGCACCATCGCCGCGGCCATCGCCTACGCGTCGGGCGCCCCGGGGAGGCCTCACAACGTCTGCCTCGCCAACGGCGCCACCTGCAACTCGCAGCCGGCGTCGTTTCAGGGCGTGGTGGTGATGGCCAACGGCATCTCGGTCTTGGGCGGCTACGAGGCGGCCAGCTACACGCGCTGCAACGGCGCGGTGACCTTCGTGAAGACCGGCACGCCCGAGGGCGTCGTCTTTCCCGCGGAGGTGACTTCACCCACCGTGATCGACGGCCTGCAGATCGAGCGCGCGTCGGGCAGCACGGCGGCCGGCATCACCATTCGGGGAGCCACCGGGGCCATCGTGTCGAACGTGCGCATCTCCAACACCCCGGGCGCGACCACGTCGTACGGCGTCAACGTGCTCGACGGAGGTCGCGCGCTCATCACCAAGTCATTCATCACCGCCGGGGCGGGCACGAGCGAGGCCATCGGCGTGCGCGTGGTGGGCGGCCAGGTGACGCTCCTCGACAACTGCTCGACGCTCAATGACGGCCGCTGCGCGCAAGGGTGTTGCCCGTCGTGCCTCGGCATTCGGGGGAAGGCGGGGCCGTCGTCGGTGGGAGAGAGCTACGCCGTGCTGCTCGACGACGCGGCGGGGAGCTTCCTCGGCTCGAGCGCGGTCTGCGGCAACGCTGGCTCGGTCGGCGCGGCGGTGCGGGTGCGGGGCGCGTCAGACGGCGTCACGCTGCGCGGCAACATCATCGACGGCTCCGGGGCGCATCGCGACTCCCACGGCGTCTGGGCCGAGGCCTGCGGTGGGGCGTCGCCCTGGCTCGTCGACAACACCTCCATCTCCGCGCAAGGCAACGACGCCGGCGCTCGGGTGAATGGCGTGCGAGCCGTCGGCGCGTGCCACCCAGTCATCGACGCCAATCTCAAGATCAGCGGGAGCAGCGAAGGCGCGGTCGCGCAGGCGACGGGTGTGTGGTGCGGCCCCGATGACGCTGGTGTGTCGAGCCAGTGCCTGGTGGTGAACAACGTGTCCATCGTCGGTTCGTCCCAGGGCTTTCCTCCCTCGTCCACTGGCCTGCATTGCGGCCCTGGCTCGTGCACTCGGGTCGAGCGCAACACCATCACCGGCCGCGGCGGCGTCGACGTGGTGGGCCTGTCACTCGAGCAGACGGGGGCGCTGGTCGACGCGAATGACATCTCGGGCGGGTGCGCCAGCCACCACGTGACAGGCATCGCCACCCGCGACGCGTACGCGCGAATTCAGAACAACCGGGTGACCGCGTACCGCTCGTGCCCGGTGTCTGGCACCGCGCCCACCGCGCAGCGCTTCACCGCGCTCACCGTCACCACCGGCAGCGGCGCCAACGAGCTCGACGTGCACAGCAACACCTTCGACGGCGCGTCGCAGTCGAGCAACGCCTGCACCGCGGTGGCGGTGGCCCTCGAGGCGGGAGCGCGAGGCCAGGCGCGAGGCGTGTTCCGCAACAACATCGTGCGGGCGGGGCAGTGCGGCGTACGGGTCCCCATCGCGGAGACGTCGAGCGCGGCCGACCCGCGGGTGTTCGAGAACAACGACCTCGACCCGTCGGGCCAACCCACCGCGCTGTACCTCGACGAAGGCGACGCCGGCCTGCAGACCCTCGACGAGGTCAACGCGCTCGTGGGTGCGGCGGCGAACCAGTCGGCCGACCCGGGCTTCGTCGCCTACCCAACTGACCTGCACCTCGTTCCGTCGTCTCCGTGTGTCGGAGCGGGGACACCGGCGGGTGCGCCTCAGACCGACATCGACGGCCACCCACGCCCATCGCCCCCCTCCATCGGGGTAGACGAGCCGTGAAGCCCCGCGCCAGGCTGCTGGTTATGGAGTTGGCATGATCGGCATTCCCCTCGGCTGGGCGTACACGAATGCGGGCGAGTGGCTCATTCACAAGTACGTGCTGCACGGGCTGGGGCGAAACAAGAAGAGCTTCTGGTCGTTCCACTGGCACGAGCACCACCGCGAGGCGCGCACCAACGACATGCACGACCCGCAGTACGAGCGCAGCGTCTTCACCTGGTCTCCGCAGGGCAAAGAAGCCCTGGCGCTGGCGGTCGGCGCGCTGCTCCACGTGCCGCTGTTTCCCCTCGCTCCGTTTTTCACCGGCACGGTGTGGTTCGGCATGGCCCGGTACTACGTGGTGCACCGCCGCGCGCACCTCGACTCCGCGTGGGCCAAAGAGCACCTGCCCTGGCACGTCGATCACCACATGGGGAAAAACCAGAACGCGAACTGGTGCGTCACCCACCCGTGGTTCGACACCGTGATGGGTACCCGCGAGGTGGGCGAGGTGAAGCCCCCCGAGGCGACTCCAACGCACTGAACAGGAGGGTCCAGCAGGCCCCAGGTTGCGTCCGCGTGCGGACGTTCGGCGGGCGTGGCACATTTGGGTGTCACCGGGGGCAGGATGAACATCGAAGAGACGGCCTTTCTCGAGGCCATCATCGGCGCAGTTGCTGATCCGATCTTCGTGAAAGACGAGGAGCACCGCTGGGTGGTGCTCAACGACGCGATGTGCTCCTTCATCGGTATTCCCCGAGAGCGGCTGCTGGGGCACTCCGACTACGACTTCTTCCCCAAGGAGCAGGCCGACATCTTTTGGGAGAAAGACAACCAGGTCTTCACCTCGGGGAAGCTCGACGTAAATGTCGAGGAGCTGACCGGTGCCGCCGGCACGAAGTATGTCATCGAGACGAAGAAGTCGGTCTTCGCCGCGCCGTCGGGCAAGCGCTTCTTGGTCGGCGTCATTCGCGACATCACCGAGCTGCGGCGCCACGCCGAGGCGTTGGAAGCCGCCAAGCGCGTCGCCGAGGCGGCGGTATCGACCAAGGCCGCGTTCCTGGCCAACATGAGCCACGAGATCCGCACGCCGCTCCACGGCATCATCGGCATGGCGCAGCTGATGTTGGGCACCCGGCTCGACCCGGCGCAGCGCGAGGCGAGCGACGTCATCATGTCGAGCTCGAACGCGCTCCTCGGCATTCTCAACGACATCTTGGACTTCTCGAAGATCGACGCCGGGCGGCTGACGCTCGAGCGCGTGCCCTTCGACGTCGTGGCGCTGATGGAGTCGTGCGTCGAGGCCATGGCCGCGCCAGCCGCTGAGCGGCGCGTCGAGCTGGTGATGAACGTGCTCGAAGGGCGCGAGGTGCAGCACACCGGAGACCCGGCGCGGCTGCGGCAGATCCTCACCAATCTCCTCGGCAACGCAGTGAAGTTCACCTCGGGCCGGCACGACGAAGGTGTGGTGTTGCTCGAGCTGGCCCTCGCTGGGCCCGCCGACGCCCAGAGGTTGATCATCACCGTCGACGACACCGGCATCGGCGTGCCGCCAGCATATCGGGCGAACTTGTTTCAGCCCTTCATGCAGGCCGACCTGGCCACCACGCGGACCTACGGGGGCACCGGCTTGGGGCTCTCCATCTGCGCCAAGGTGGCCGCGGCCATGGGTGGCTCGCTGCGCCTCGAGTCGAAAGACGGGCCGGGCGCCCGCTTCGTGCTCGAGTTGCCCTTCGTCGGCACCGTGCGGCCTCGGGTGGCTGACCCCCGGTGGGCGGGCCTGCGCGCGTCGATCGCCGGCGTCCCGCGCGCCACCGCCCGGGCCCTGGCGCAGGAGCTCGAGGCCATGGGGCTGAAGATCGTCGAGCCGGGAGCTCGGGCTGACGTGCGCTTCGTGCCGGTGCAGCTGGCCGATGCCGCCGACGAGGGCTCTCCGGTGGTGGCGTTGGTGGCCGTGGGGCTGACCCGAACCACGCATCGCCCAGTGACGCGCCTGTCGGTTCCGGTGAAGCGGGCGGCCTTGGCCGATGCGCTCGGTCGCGCGCTCCATTTGGTGGCCGAGGTCACGCCGGTCGTCTCGCCGCGCCCGCTGGCGCACGGGTGCGTCCTCGTCGTTGAAGACAATGCCACCAACCAGCTCGTGGTGCGGCGCCTGCTGGCGCGGCTGGGCTACGACTGCGTGGTGTGCTCGAGCGGCACCGAGGCGCTCAAGACGCTGAGCGAGTCGACCTTCATCGCCGTGCTCATGGACTGCCAGATGCCTGAGATGGACGGGCTCGAGGCCACTCGCCGCTGGCGCGCCACGGAGTCGAGCCGTGGCTTGCCCCCGGTCCCCATCGTCGCCCTCACCGCCAACGCGTCGACCCAGGCCGAAGAAGATTGCCGCGACGCGGGGATGAGTGCCTTCCTCCGCAAGCCGGTGCTGCTGAGAGACCTCGAGCACACGCTTCAAAACGTGCGAGCCGCGAAGCTGACGGCACCTCAGTGACGTTGGAGTGGCCACAGCCCGGTTGCTCCCTGCACTCCATTGTCGTGGCGGTTGTCGACTGGTCGAACGTGTCGGTGGGCAGTGGCTCAACGAGGTAGACAGCCGCTGCCATGACGACTTTCACGCCAGCGGTCACCGTTCGCATCCCCGTCGCGTGGGGAGAGATGGACGCGTTTCACCACGTGAACAACGTGGTCTACGTGCGCTGGTTCGAGACCGCGCGAATCGAGTGGTTGGCCAAGGTGGGGTTCGCCACCGCCGGGCAGGGCGTGGGTCCCATTCTCGCGCGCACTGAAATCGACTACCGCAGCCCGGTGGTGTGGCCCGACACGGTCGAGGTCTCCGTCGTCGTGACCGCGGTGGGGCGCACGTCGGTGACGCTCGCGTACCGAGTCGTCAGCGAGGCCCAGGCACGAGCGGTGGTCGCCGAGGGCATGACGGTCATCGTGTTGTTCGATGCAGTGACGAAGAAGACCGTGGCGATCGGCGATGCCTTGCGCGAACGCATCGGCGTGCCCGTGTCAGGGTGAAGAGAAGTCGTCGATGACGACCGGGCGAGTGGGTGCTTCCGAGTTTCGCTGCTGCGTGGCATGAGAAGGCCCATGCAGACGACGCCCAGTGCCTCCTCCGCCCCCGCCGCTTCCATCACGCCGACGCCGGTGGGCCAGCCCTTCAAGTACCCG